>JAOACM010000250.1 GCA_026417845.1 Planctomycetota bacterium
CCAGTATCCTCTGGCGCGCGTCCCTCCAGGACACCCCCGACCGGAAACACTCCTGGACGGTCCTGACGACCCGCGCCGTGCGGCAGTCTTCCGGCACGTACGAAAGGCCTATGGCGATCAGCGTGTCGAGGTCCTTCTCCGCGAACGCGGCGCTTTCCAGAGCCGCCGTGAACAACGCCGCGTACAGGCCGTCGGTGTTGACGCCGTGCAGCTTGCTGGTGTCCTCGTAAGCGAAGCGGACGGCCACGTCCGGATTCCCCGGGGCCACGCATGCCCACAGCTCGGTCATGATCATGCCGCTGACGCAATTTTTCTCGAAGTTGTTCAGCAGGCCGGAGAGCGGCGGAGGGATGCCCATGCGCAGATGCGCCTTGGCGACTCCGAAAACGTCCCAGTCCGCGACCACGTAATCGAGCCAGTATTCCGAGATGATCTCGGCGTTGAGATTCCGGCCGTATTTTTCCAGGGCGACGAGGTGTATCAGATGAACGTCCAGATCGTCGTTACCGGCCGGTCCCTGCCCGGCGCCCTGTTCGTAGAACCGGAGGTCGAATACGCCGCGCTTGGCCTCGAGCGGCAGCCCCAGTGTGCTGCCGATGTTCTTGCCCGTCCAGCAGCCCATCAGCATGTCGCGGTACCTGTCCAGCGTCAGTTTCATTCCATTCTCCTTTCCCGCTTCCGGACGACGGCGCCGTCATCATCCCGGCATCGTCCTCGCATTCCCGGTCCGACCGCATCTATTGATGTACGCTCCAGGGCGCCCGTCACGGCCCCTTCGCTGCCCTGACGGGTACCCGTTCGCTCGCGTGGTAATCCAGCCTGACGCTCAGAATGCGGCCGTTTCCGGCGTCTGCAATGAACAGCCGCCGGTCGTGGTGCGTGCCGGTGTAGTTGGCGTACATCAGCGCCACCTCGTCGCCGCCGATGGAACGCGGTTTTTCGGTACGGAAGCGCTGGTCTTCGACCAGCGGCTCGCCGTCGTCCACGTTGCCGTAACGGCCGATCTGCATGATCAGGTTGCCGTTCGTATCCAGCACGGCGACCTGGCAGCGGATGAACTGCGGCAGGAAGGAGCGTCCGAAGGCGTCCACCGTAAACCGCGCGTTCCAGCAATAGCAATTGAGGTTTCTTCCCCGGCCCACGCCGGGAAACATCCATTCGGCATCCTCAACCCAGAAGGCCGATCCGCGGCCCCCGGCGGTGAGAAGCTGGGGAGAAACGTTCGGACGCTGATCGTCAGGCAGGGGAATCGAAGGCCCGGTTGACCCGGCCGCGATGAAACGCCCCTTCCCGCGCTTGAATTTGATGGCCGTGCCGGTTTCGGGAAAGAATGCCCGGCCGTCGTACAGACGGCTCTGGGTGGTCAGAAAATAGACGTCGCCCTTCTGATCAATAGACACGCCATGTCCGGGCGGCGCGCCCCGGCCGACGATGTCCATCCCCACCGGTTTCCCGTGGCGGTCGAAGATATGGATCTCATGGTACCGGACCCGGCCGGGGAATATCTGGGGGACGTACCGCGGCATGCCGGGGTAAACCGGGCCGTCCCGGCTTTCCGCCACGGCGCTGTTGCACGCCGACACGGCGATCTCGCCCCTGGCGTTGACCCCCATCCCGCAATCGTACCCGCAGCTTGCCCGATTGCCGGGAAGCACAAGGCCCGATATCAGCGACCCGCCGTCCTTGTAATTATTGAAGCCGCAGACCCTGCGAATCTCCTCGCCGTAATCGAACGGCACCTCCCGGAGGGAGTCCAGCGCGAAGCGGCCGATGGCGCGGTCCCATCGCAGAAGAACGTGCCCTTCCCAGTCTATCGCCGCGTCCTCGAACGTGTACGGCATCGGAACGATATCCACCTCGCCGCTGTCGGGCCGGATGCGCACCAGCGAGCTGGCGTACTTGTAGGTGGAATCCATCACGTAGAGCGTGCCGTCGCGGGGGTCCGTGAGCAGTCGCTGCATGCCCATGTCCGAGTGCTTCCACTTCTTGACGGCTGCCTCCACCTCCTCATTCCACGAAGCAACCAGCTTCAGCTTGCCGTCTTCGATCCGGTATCGCTGTATATTCTCGTTCAACCAGTTGCTGATCGCCGACTCCCGATCCTGAGGATTGTAAAAATTCGCCTTTGCCCAGCCGGTTACCATCCATATCTCCGGGGGATCGGCGTAGCTGTTCAGCATGGCCCGGAAGGGAATGGGTTCGGAGTGGATGTTCTGGTAGTAGAGGGATCGTATATTGTCCGCATGAAGCGGAAGCGGAACGGTCAGCGAAGGCTGGTCGCTTTCGAACGGCTTGAAAACCCGCAGCCTGGGGCTTACGCCGACGGGATGCGGCTTGGTACTCGGAGGGACGTGCCAGAAGACCGACACGTTCCAGGAGAACACATACAGCTCCTGGGTTTTGTGGTGAATCTGAAGCACGGCGGGGCCGTTGACCGGAATGCTCCTCAGGAGCTTGCCGTCCGGAGAGAAGATCTGGACGCGGTCGTTGTGATTGTCGGCCACGTAGACCCGTCCTTGGGCATCCACCGCCACGCCGGCCGGGTGATCGAAGCTCTTCCCGTCCTTCCCGAACTTCTCCCAGTCGCCAAGCCAGAGTTGCGGCGGTTCGTCGGAGTCGAAGCGCATCCGGCACACTCCGTGCCGCCAAGACACGGAACCGAGGCTGCCGGCGATGGCGAGCGGGGAGCCGAGCTTGACGAATCCGGCCATGTAAAGCCACTGGCCGTCCGGCGAGAAGGCCATGCTGAGGGGGAAGAATCCGTCGGTGTTGAGAGGCGGCCCGTACAGGCTGCATTCCAGGGGGCGGCCGTCGGTGGAAAGACGCGCGAAGCGGTTGTCTGGCGATTTGGTTTCGACGCAGGGCGGCAGGACGATGCGCCCGGCGCCCACCGCCATGCTGCGGGCCGCAGTCCCCCAGCTGGCGTGAACTTCGCCCGCTCCGCTGGGCAGAAAACTGGCGCAGGTGTAGCCGATGTGCGCCGGCGACTTCCATCCGTCGGCGAATGTATTCCAGCCCAGCCCCTTTACATCCTTAACCTTGTCCGCCGGGAACGGATAGACCGTACGGATGTAGCGTCCGTCGTGTCCGAACAGGCGGATCGTCTCCACCCCGCCGCCGGTGTACACGTAAACGCCCTCGGGCTGCGCGGCCATATGCAGGTGGGCCCCCCGGCCGAGCTCCTTCTTCGGATGCCAGAAGAGCGTTTTCTCGAACCGCGCCTTAAGGCCGAGCGAAACGCGCACATGAACATCGTCCAGGGCGTCCACGTACTTCCCCAGATCGTCCTTGCCGTCCCAGATAACGGTTTGCTCCAGCGAGTCGGGCTGGAACGGCTCCGGAGCCCTGGGGCCGAGCACGCCCGAAGCCAGATGGCGCAGGATGGTCCCGTCCTTCTTCTCGACGACCACCGTCGCGTCGCAGAAGTCCTTCGACGCGAACCTGATCGTTACCCGGTCCCCGTCCCGCTCGATAGCCGGCTTCTTCGCGAACTCGAAGACCTCCTTGCGCTTGATCCTGTAGTCCTCCGCCTCGGTGGACTGCCAGTAGCGCGGCCTTGGCGGCCCCGGCTCCGGTTGTATGCCTTCCCCGGCCGCGGAGACGGCCGGAACCGCGGCGAAGAGGGCGGCGAAAAGACGGGCTGCCCCCCGTCCCGGTGACCGCGAACAGATCCTTTCCCTGTTCATATCGGCCCTCCCTTGCTCCATGCCGTACGCCGCGGAACCGATGCGCGACCGGATCGTGGCGCCTTCGCCGGCGGACGCCGGAATCCGGCGCGGCCGGTCCTCCGGAAACACATCCCGGGCTGACAGAGTACGGCCTCATCGCGATGCTTCCCGGTCTTTCCGGATATCCGGCACAATTGACCATATCTCCCTTTCGAAGCTTTCGATCGTCGTGAAAGGCTGCCTTTCCCAGGAGTTCAGCTTGACTAGAACGATTTCCTGGCGGGGTTCAACCGCGCAGAACTGTCCGCCGTATCCGCTCATGTACCACAGCACGCGGCCGCCCTCACCGGCCAGCCCCCTCCATGCGAGCCCTCGAATCGCCCGGCCGGCATCCGCATTTAGTGCCTGTCCGGAAACTTCCCGCCGGGCAGCGGGGATCGCTTAGCGTATAAGCTGCGCGCCGGAGGTTTTTGGACAGGCGCTCAGAGGCTATCCGAAAACCTGTTGCCTCGAAGCTTGCGGCTCTGCGTTCCCGACTCCGCGACGGGAAGTTTCCGGACAGGCTGTTGCGGCCGCGCGCCCCCTACGGCAACGCCACGACCTCCTCGGCCGCGTAGACAAGCCTCGCCCGCACGATGCGGCAGTTGGCCCGGTCATTGACGTAGAGGGCCTCGTCGGTCACCGCCGTGAAGTTCGGGTGCGCGAACCCGATATCCGGCTCGGCCAGCGGACTCTTCAGATCCTTCGGATCGTCCGCCCGCCGGGGACGCAGTTCGCCGGTTTTGGGATCCTTCACCGGGGAATCCGGTCCGCGGCTGTCCATGTTGCCGTAGCCGCCGATGCGCACGATCACGTTCCCGTTGGCGTCCAGGACGTTCACGGTGCAGGTATGCAGCGCGGGAAGGAAGAAGCGCTCGAAGCCGTCCATCGAGGCAGCGGCCTTCGGGCAGTTGCAACTGCTGCCTTTCATAAGGCTGAAGCCCGGGTAGTCCCAGAGCATGTTTTCGATGCGCACCGGCCCGGGCCCGCGTTCCACGATGTTCTTGAATCCCGCCCAGGTCCAGAAATGAGTAGCGGCGCCGTTCAGATTGGTGTTCCACCGCCCATGGATATACCCGACGGGATACTTGTCGAACCGGGAGTTGAACTTCACCACCGTGCCCCAGGTATCCTGCAGCACCGTCGCATCCGCCGCCAGACCGTCCGGCTGTTTGACGCCCAGCGGCTGGCACTCCAGCGCTATGTAAACCTCGCCGCGCCGCCCTATGCCTATCCCCTGGCTCGGCCCCAGCCCGGGCAGAGCGCTCAGACACTTGAGCTTGCCTTCGGAATCGTACACCTTCAGCAACACCCCATAGAACGGATCGTATTGCTGCTCACGGGGAACAGGCTGTTGGGCCTCCTTGAGCTTCGCCACGTCTTCCGGATGAGCGCCGCAGGGAATGTACAGGTCGCCGTTGGGAGCGATTCCCATCACGTCCTGGAACCCCCTGGGGCCGAGGGCGGCCCGGACCAGAACCGAGGAGAACGGCTTGCCTTTGAAATCGCCACTCTTGGGATCGAAGGGTTGCGCATTGGCCATAGTATCGAGCATCCCGGTCGCCGGATCGTAACGGACCAGGTGCTGCCCGCCCGTGAGGGCGCGGATATAGAGCTTGCCGTCGGGCGCCATCTTGGCATGCTCGACATTGAAAGGAGGCGCCCCGCCCGACCGGCCGAAACGATCAATGACCTTGCCGGTGCGCCCGTCCACGCGGATCATGCCGTCGCCGAACGACATCCCCCCTTCGCGGCAGTAAAGCTCCTCGCGGGCGGGGTCGGCCGTCATATGACACTGGTGCTCCCATGGACGCCACGACTCCCACCCCGGCTCGAGTTTGAAACTGCCGCCTGTCTTCCGCTCCCTGAACGCTGTCCCCGCGTCTTCATAACAGGCCAGGTTGCCGTTGTACTGGCGAACCCATACCCGCGCTACGGCATCGCTGTCGTCCACCGCGATAAGCGGCGACAACCGCCGGCGGGCGTCATCGTGCCAGGCTTCGAGGATGGGGCCTTCCACTGGCGCGGTGCTGTTCAAATTCGCGAACTTCACCAGCCGCATGCGTTTCGTATCCAGAAACTGCGACGCGTAGACCGCTCCCGTCTTGCGATTCACGGCCACCTGGTGCGGCGCCTGGACCGGAAGCGTGGCCAGGAACGTCCCGTCGGGCTTGAAAATCTGGATGCGGTTGTTTCCTGAGTCGGCGACGTAAATCCGCCCCTCGGCATCGCAAGCCACGCCCAGGGGATTCCTGAAGTGCGCGTTGTCGCTGCCCGCCTCGGCTTCCTTGCCGAGGAAGGTCGTCACGGACGCGGCGGGATTGGTCAGATCCAGGCGGAATACGGCATGAGTCATGGTTGTGCTGCCGCTGTCCACCGACCCCATGTAGAGCCACTTGTCGTCCGGGGAAACAGCCATGTGCAAATCTTCGATCGAAATTCCATTGGCCTTTCATTTTGGCGAAGTCCTTGTCGAAAATCCGGAAATCCTCTTTGCCCGATCGGCCGTCCGCCGTCCGCAGAATAATCAGGAAGCGGCCGCCATGGCTGCGGGCTGTCAGTACGAAGCGGCCGTCGGATGTCACCGCGGGAGTCTGCCGCATCGTCAGGGCGCCCACGAGGTAGTCTCGAACCATTGCGGCGCCGTGATAGCCTGTGATCGTCCGCGGGACGTATGTTCCCCACGCGGTTTTGTTCCAGGCGATGTAATCGGCTTGTCCCGCGGAGGTCGCCGGAGGAGGCGCGATCTGGCGCAGATAGTTTCCATCTCGGTCGAAAACATTCACGGTGAAAGTCGGTATCCCGCCCCACTCGTCGCCGCCGCCCCCCAGAACGAACAGGCGGCCTTCGCGATCCGTGGCGATGCCCGATCGCCAATACCCCTTGGAAGGCGGCGACCAGCCCAGCGAGCGGTCATACCGGCCGTGCAGGCCCAAGCCTACCTTCACCTTGCAGCCCGCCGGCGCGGGCTTGCCGAAGTCGTCCTTGCCGTCCCACTCGATCTCCTGCGCCAGACTGCCCTGCCTGAACGGCCATGGCGCGTTCCTGCCCAGCACCCCGGATGCCAGGTGGCGGATGCCCTTGTCCCCCTGGCCTCCCGGCCCCGCCCCGG
>JAOACM010000251.1 GCA_026417845.1 Planctomycetota bacterium
GGCCTTGCCTCGCTCGATCACCAGACGTCCTATCGTGCCGACGCCGATTATTCCCAGCGTGCGTCCAAGCAGCCCGCCCGCCTTGCCGAATTCCTTCTTGTTCCACCTGCCTTCCTTGAGCTGCCTGTCGCTTTCGGGCAGGCGCCTGTCGAGGCCGAGAATCAGCGCCCACGTCAGCTCGGCCACGGCCGCAGCGTTCTTTCCAGGGCAATTGCTGACGTACACCCCGACCGATGAGGCCGCATTCACATCTATCGTATCGTACCCGGCGCCGGCCCGGACGATCAGCTGCAGCGCGGGCGCGCCTTTTATCGCCTCCGCCGTAACCTTTGTGCTCCTGACGATGAGCACCGACGCGCCGGTCTCGATCAGCGCCTTCGGAAGCCCTTTGTCCCCCACCTCCGGGCGCTCCAGCACCTCCAGCCCCATCCCGCGCATTGCCTCAATCCCGCCCTTTGAGAACTTGTCCGCGATCAGAACCGTCGCCATATTCCCGTCCCTCCATCCTGTCCTGAGAGACTGTCTGAAACTTCCCGCCGCGAGGTTGAGCGCACGGAGCCGTAAGCCTCGCAACGGCAGGTTTTCGGACAGGTCCCCTGATCCCGTTTCGCCCGATCATGTCGGCTGTCCGGCCGCCGCCGCAGATCAGAAGGCTATCCTTTCCCCGGCCCGGCGCAAGCGGCAAAATCCGCAGTGTCGGCTGACCGTCCCGCGGCCGCGATTAATTGTTTGCCGCGTTCAAGTTGTTGCTGCTGTTCTTGTAGTGGAGCGCATGGCCGCAGATGAACAGGGCAGACCGGGCCAGCGTCGGGCCGGACGCTGCGTTTCCACTGGCCAACCGCGGAGAACGAATGCCGGCGCCCCCGGCAGTTACGGCCATGCACCCTTCGCAGTGGTGCGCCCGCACGGAACGACAATGGTGTCACAATAAGCGGATACGCTCAGACGCTGCGCCAACAACAATGGGTGCGGCAAAACGATTACGGCCGCGACATGCCGGGATGAAGCCGATCGGCGCTCCCGTTCAGGCGTAGGGGGGCGTACTCTGAGGGGGACGTTCATCTCCCCAGCCACGCATCTGCCGCCACCGCCGCCAGCAGCAAGACGCTCACCAGCCCGTTCGCCGCGAAAAAAGCCTCGTCCGCCCGGCTCAGATCGTCAGCCTTCACGATCAGATGCTGGTAGATCAGAAGGCCGCAGACGACACCCCAGCCTCCGAAGTAAAATGCTCCGAGCCCGGCGTAAAGGCCGAAGAGCGCCAGGATTGCCGCGCAGATCGCGTGCAGGACCGAGGAGATCGCCAGCGCCGCCCGTATACCCACGGCTTTCGGGATCGAATGCAGCCGCGGTTCGCTCAGGTCGAACCCATAATCCTGGCAGGCGTAGATTATGTCGAAGCCGGCCGTCCAGAAGACGACGGCCCCGCCGAGCAGTATCGGCAGCGCTTCGAAGGGGAGGTCCAGTCTGCCCGCGTACTGCGGCATCGGCGACAGGTCCCCCCGCACCGCGAGGAAGGCGCCGCCCGGCGCCATGGCAAGACATATGCCGAGCAGAAAATGCGAAAGGCTCGTCCATCGCTTGCTGTAGGAATAGGCGAAAAGCACAGCCAGCGCGACGGGCGAAAGGATAAGGCAGGTCCGATTGAGCGTCGCCGCTCCGGCGATCAGCGCCGCGCTTCCGCCGGCCACCATGCCCCACATGAAACGGCGAGACAATAACCCGGCAGGCAGGGCGCGCCCCCTCGTGCGCGGGTTGCGCGCGTCGAATTCCGCGTCGGCCAGCCGGTTGAACGCCATCGCGGCCGTCCTGGCTCCGACCATGCAGACCAGCACGGCCGCCAGCGCAGGCAGATCCGGCGAGTCGCCGGATGCCAGGAGGAACGCGATCAGGGCGAATGGGAGGGCAAATACCGTATGGGCGAATTTGATGGATTCGGCGATTATCGGCAGGCGCTTCATGCGCCTTCACCTTCGGAGTTCCACGGGGACGATGCCTCGCTCCAACCGTCCCTCATGATCCGCGGCCGCGAATCCCCCGGGGCGACTTCCCTGCTGGGATCCGACACGCCGCGTCCGGCCTTTTCGGCAGGCGCACGGGCTCCGATTGCCCGCTGCCCCGAATCTGCACGCCCCGCTCCTTCTGCGCGTCGCCTGCCGCCGCGGACGGCCGACCCGTTGCGGATAGCATGCGGCCGCCCGCAGGCGACAAAAGCCGGCTCACGCGATCTCGCGCTTCGCGCCCTCCGCCGCCTTCCCATTGCCGGCTGCCTTCGGCGCGGAGCGTATCCGGTCCGCAATTCCGGTGCAGAGCACGCGCGATCCCTTCTCAACTACCTCGGGCGTGATGACGAACTTCTTCTCCTGGCGTGAGGGCAGCTCGAACATCAGATCGAGCATCATCTCCTCGACTATAGCCCTGAGCGCCCGCGCGCCGGTGTTCTTCTCGATGGCTTTCCTGGCTATTGCTCTGAGCGCCTCAGGCGTGAACTCCAGCTCCGCCCCCTCCATCTCGAACAGCCGCTGGTACTGCCGGCAGATGGCGTTCTTCGGTTCGGTCAATATCCTGACGAAGGCATCCTCGTCGAGCGGATGCAGTGGGGCGAGGATGGGNATCCGGCCGATCAGCTCGGGAATCATGCCGAACTTCAGGAGGTCGTCCGGTTCGACCAGCGCCAGCAGTTCCCCCGTCTTCTTGGCCTCCTCGATCCTTTCGTTCTCGACGATGAACCCCATCCGCTTCCGCCCCACCCTGTTAGCGATATGCTCTTCGATCCCCTCGAAAGTCCCGCCCCCAAGAAACAGGATGTGCGTGGTATCCACGGGGATGTATCGCTGCTCGGGATGCTTCCTCCCGCCTTGGGGCGGCACGTTGGCTATTGTACCTTCGAGTATCTTGAGCAGGGCCTGCTGTACGCCCTCGCCGGAAACGTCGCGGGTGATGGACGGGTTCTCGGATTTCCTCCCGATCTTGTCTATCTCGTCTATGTAGCATATCCCGCGCTCGGCGGCCTCGATGTTGAAATCGGCGTTCTGGAGCAGGCGCAGGAGGATGTTTTCCACGTCCTCGCCCACGTAGCCGGCCTCGGTCAGAGTCGTGGCGTCGGCTATGGCGAAGGGCACCTGCAGAAATCTGGCCATCGTCCTGGCCATCAGAGTCTTGCCGCTGCCGGTAGGCCCGATGAGCAGCACGTTCGATTTTTCCAATTCCACATCATCCTTCGCTTTTGGCGCCGATATGCGCTTGTAATGGTTGTGAACGGCCACGGCCAGTATCTTCTTTGTCCGTTCCTGGCCGACGACGTACTTGTCCAGTTCCTCCTTGAGCTCGGCCGGCGTGGGCACTCTTTTCATTTTCGGCGAGCCGGCAGGACGTCGCTTTTCCTCCTCGTCGAGTATCGAAGCGCATAGATCTACGCATTCGTTACATATGTAGATGCCAGGAGGTCCCTGGATCAGACGGCGCACCTGATCGGACGACCGTCCGCAAAAAGCGCAAAACTCCGGGCCGTGGTTCCGTGATCTGCGGGCCATTCTCAAGTCCCTTTCCGAAGCGGTCCGTTCTCCTGCCTTGCGCGCGACCGATCATTCCGCGCCGTATCCTGGCCGGCCACATTATATCGGCGCGGCGCTCGGGCGCAACACAACCGGCTGTATGGCGGCCAGCCGGCGGCACCAGCGGGGTGTCTACGGCGCTTGATGCCTGTCTCAGAAGCACCGGGTGACGGAGCTTTGGGATCGAGGCCGCCTCCCTTCCCGTCCCGAGGTTTCTGGACAGGCTTTTAAAGTTACACCGTGGCGTGCGCGCACCTTTCCGGCGATATCGCCTGCCGCAACCCAGCGGAGGGGTGCCAAGGCAGGCATGCGCCTTCTCCTCGCCACCTGCCGCCGTCCGGGCCTATGCCTCCGGCTTAAATATATCGTCAATAATGCCGTACGACTTTGCTTCTTCTGCCGACATGAAGAAGTCGCGGTCGGAATCCTTCTCGATCCTTTCCACCGGCTGGTTCGTATGCCTGCTTATGAGCTCGTTCAGGCGCTTCTTCAATCTGACAATTTCCTCGGCCTGGATCGCTATGTCCGCCGCGGTGCCTTGGGCGCCGCCCCACGGCTGGTGGATCATTATCCTCGCGTTCGGGAGGGCGTGCCGCTTGCCCTTCGTCCCGGCACAGAGGAGGAAAGCACCTACGCTGGCGGCCTGGCCCACTACCACGGTCACGATGTCGTTCGTGACGTGCTGCATCGTGTCGTAGATCGCCAGCCCGGCCGTCACGGAGCCACCCGGCGAGTTGATATAAACCTGGATGTCCTGATCCTTGCTCTCCAGTTGCAGGAAGAGCATCTGGGCGATGACCAGGTTGGCGACATAGTCGTCAATAACTCCCCCTATGAAGATGATGCGATCCTTCAGGAGGCGGCTGTAGATGTCGTATGCGCGCTCGCCGCGCCCCGTCCTCTCAATGACTATCGGCACAAGGTTCATGTCTGATCGCTCCCTCGCAAGGCCGAAACCGCCGTTTCTCCTCCGTTCGCGTTACGTGCCTATCCAGAAAACTTCCCCAGTACCCAGGATTTCTGCAGCGACACGCCTGGCTGTCCGGAGATTTTTCGACAGGCTCTATGAGCCTGCTCCGGGGACCTGCCCTGCGAAACTTACAGCCTCGCGATCCCGGTTTCGCGGGACTGCGACGCCCAAGGTTTCCGGTGCGTCCGGCCCGAAACCACCAGGAAGTTTCAGGACAGGCTCTACGTACCCTCCGGCGCATCTTCGCGGGCACGTCGTGCGTCGCCTTCCCCGGTCGCCGGGGGAGTTCCCGTGTCGTCCCGGTTGTCGCCCCCTGTCACCGGGGCCCCATCCTCAGAGGCCTGCTCAGTCTTTGCTCCGGAGCTCCCGGCATGCCCGGATGTAGAATCTATCCGATCCCCCGCGACTTCTCCGGTCGGCGCCGGCGCGCCATCCGACCCGGTCGTTCCGCCGACTTCGACCGCGCCTGGCGGAACCGGGCCGGATGCCCCGGTCTCTGCCGCAGGTCCGCCCCCCGCGACCGGAGCAGTTGCGGATGGCCCTGTGTCAGCGACATCTCCATTCCGCTTGCGCGGCACGACTGTGATGTTCGCGTTGCGCATCAGAAAGTCTATAGTCTTCCGTCTCAATATCTTCCATTTCACGGCTTCCAGATCGCCATTTTCAGACATCTGCCGGAACAGGTCCGATGCCCTGACGCCCCGGGCCCTCGCCATGGCGGCCAATTCAGCGTCCACCTCATCGTCTTCAACCGTGATGTTTTCGACCTTCGCTATTTTCTCCAGGATGAAAGTCTGTCGGACAATACGTTCGGAATCGGCTTCGGCAAGCTTGCTTATCGTCTCGTCAGTATCTTCGTTATCATAACGCTCATCGGTCCGGAGCCGCCTTATCACTCTGTCGAGCGCAGACAGGACAAATTCCTTGTACCTCTCGACTGCTCCCCTGGGAACCTCAAACGGCGTCGCGGCGGTTATCTTTTCAAGAAGCTCCTCTTCAGCTCTCGTCTTGGATTTCTCCGCGATCACCTCCATAAACTTGGATCTGAGCTTCTCGCGGAATGCTGCAGCATCAGGCTCGCCGAACTCTCTCGCGATCTCGTCTGTGAGTTCTTTGCTCTTCTGCCTTATTATCTTGTTGATACGAAAGCTGATCTTTACCTTCTTTCCCCGGAGAGCACTTGCCTGGCACTCTTCGCCGGCGATCATCTCGTATTCAACCGTATCGCCGGTCTTTTTCCCGATCAACATATCAACCGGCACAGCGACCGGGGGGCCGAGGGTCAGCCCGTCTTCGATTGTCGCTCGCGTCAAATAAGACTCATCGAAACCTTCGGCTTCGACCCGGGTCGTGCCGAATATTTCGCAATCTGGAGTTGCCTCCATCGGCTCCTCAATAGAGACGTGTCCGGCTTCAATCAATGCCTCCCGCACGACGGCGTCGAGCTCTTCGTCAAAAACGACGGCTTCAAGCTGGTTTATCTCCACGCCTTTGTACTGTCCCAGGATAAACTCCGGCTTGACTTCCACTTCGACCTCGAACTTGAGCGGCTCGCCTTTCCGCAGCCTGATCTTGTCCCGATCAAAACGAGGAGCGCTGATGATGTCAAGCGACGCTGCCTTGCACGACTGATCGATCGCCTCCGGCACAAGCGCTTCCGCTACTTCTTTGGATATCTCCGCCGCGAACCTTTTCTCTACGAGGTCGCGCGGCGCGCGCCCTTTTCGGAATCCAGGTATCTGAACGTCGCCGGCAAGCGCCGAGCAGGATTTTTCGAGGGCGCGGTTCACTTCTGAAGCCGCCACCTCCACGATCAGTTTCTTCCTGCACGGGCCGATGTCCTCGACCTGCCACTTCAGATCAAGCGTTGCGGCCTTGCCTTCGCTGCTCATTTCGTAAAGGATTCCCCCTTAAGAGCCTACCCGTAAACTCTCCAGCGCGCAGCTTATGCGCTCAGTATTCCCCACCGCCCGGCGGAGAGTTCCAGGCAGGTCCCCGTTGCCGTCCGCAGCATCCAACCTCAGCCCGAAAGCGCCCAGCCTTCGCTTCCCCTGTTTCTGTCCAGCTCCGGGTTGCGGCGCTTATAGCCGCCCGGTGCGCGATGTCAAGGATAACGCGCCGAATGGAAGCCGGTTGCGATATCTCCGGGCGGGAGAGAAATTTTGCGCGGGTGGCGGGGGGCTTACCCCAGCCGCCTTCCGAAGAGCGCCAGAGGCAAACTTGTGCGAGCTCTGCCCGCAGCCAGTCCCCGCCAGCCCCTGGCGACCGTTCCCGCGAACCGGCAGCGCAC
>JAOACM010000252.1 GCA_026417845.1 Planctomycetota bacterium
GCTATGCGCCTCCGCGGTCCTCTCCGCTGCGCCGAAGTGTGCCATTGGCCTCCTCGCCGCGGCCGGTCGCCGGGTCGCCCGCGGCAGCACCGGCGGAGTCCAGACACTCATTCAGCGCCTTGATCAGCTCGTCCTGCCGCGCGAAGCTCGAATTGGACAACAGGACGACATCGAAACCATCGCCGCGCCCGTACCGTATGTAGTTCCTGCAACCCATCCAGGACCCGGCATGCCACGGGAAACCCAGCCGCCGGTCTATCCGCCAGCCCAGCCCGTAGTAGCTCGGTTCGCCGCCGTTGAGCCGGAACGGCCGGAAGGCCTCCTCCAACAGGGCGGGGGCGACAAGCCGGCCGGAAGCCAGCGCTCCTGACCACGAGCACAGGTCGGCAGCCGAGGCGTACAGATTGCCATCGCCGAAGACTCCGTCCATCTCGCCCAGCCCCTTCAGACGATAGCCGCCGCCGGGAAGTATCTCGAATCCCCGGACCATTCCGGGCCGCTCCGCCTGGCCGTACATGAATGGGAAGGCGTCCGACATGCCTGCCGGTACGAGGACGTTGGGAACGATATACTCCGCAAGCGGCTTTCCCGCTGCCGCCTCCGCGATCAGGGCCAGGAGGATGTAGTTGGTGTTGCAGTAGTGGAAGGCGTCGCCCGGCGGGAACAGCCGTTCCGGCCTTTCCCGGCAGATCAGTTCGAGGACGCCGCGGTTCCGCAGGATCCCGTTCCCCGGGCCGCGTTTCCGGAACGGTTCGAAGTACTCGGGCAGCCCGGAGGTGTGGGTCAGCAGATGCCGAACCGTTATCCCTTCGCAGGGAACCTCCGGCAGCCATTCCCGGATATCGTCATCGTATTCGAGCGCTCCCCTCTGCCTGAGCTGCATGATGCACAGGGCTGTAAACGGCTTGGTGACTGACGCCAGATTGAATGGCGAGTGCAGGGTCAGCGGCGCCCCGGTCTCCGGATCCGCTACGCCGCTTGCGCGTTCGAAGATCGTCGCGCCCCCGCGCCTGACGATCATGACGAAGCTCAACCCGTCCCTTTCGACGTAACCGTCCAGAATCGAGTTCAGTCGCGGCAACACGCCCCGCTCCCTTTACCCCCGCCCGGCGACGGCTTCCGCGCATCCACGGCGCGCTGCGATACCCGTCGCCGGGTCCGGCCGCCAGCCCGGTCGTTATCCCGCGCCCCTTCTACCGCGGCGGACGGCATCGTGCCGCCGGATCCGGCCGCCGGCTCCCGCATACGGCCGCGAGCGCTTTTTGTATAGCCGTCCGGTGTCTGTCGCGGAAATGCCATCATCGGCCCCGCGCCCCTTCCGCGCACGTCCTGCCGGGCACGCACGTAGCATATTCGGCAGCCAGGCTGCCGACCGGAAAGGAACGCCGCCGGGTTCGGAAGGCGGCTCACTCATGCTTCGATCTCCGCGGCCACGGGGCCGAAAAGGCCGCTTGGCAGACTGTCCCTTTCGAACGGGCGCGTTATATCGTCGTAGGCCGTCCAGCCGGGGCGGTTTTCCCTCTGTCGTCCGATCCAAACGGACTCCACGTCGGGGTCGAGCAGCGCGTTGGCCAGCGTGTTAGTTACCGCAACGGTCAGGACGTTCGTCCCGGGCTTGAGTTTGCCGGTGATGTCGAATTCGAACGGCGGCCACGCCGCGCAGCCGAGCGGCTCGCCGTTCAGGGCAGCCTCGCAACTGTAGCGCACCTCCCCCAGCGTCAGGCGGGCGCTGCGTGCCGCCAGAGAGGCGGGGCAGTCGAAACGGACGACGTACTCCGCCTCGCCGCTGAACCATTCCCCGACGGTACCGCGCCAGTCGCCGAGCCGGCCGGGTCTCGGAGACTCGTCGAGGTCTTCCACGATGTAATCTCTCTCTCCGACGCGGTGCCGCCTTGTCCGGCGGATCGTCCAGCCCTCCGTCAGTTCGATTCTGGCGCCGGGAACGAACCGGCGCTCCTCCTCTTCCGGCGCCGGCACACCGAACAGCACCGCGCACGACTCCCACGGGGCGAACTCCATATCCATCGCGATCCCGGCCGGGCCGCTCTCCGCGGCCATGCGCGTCAGGCGTCCGGAGACCGGATCGCACCGGACGGCCGGACCGGATTCCCGGAAGAGCACCCTGACCCGGACGGGCCTGGCGGCCGAATTAGCAAGGAAGTAGATCGCGAACCCATCGCCGGCGCGCTTGGCAGCCTGGATGTCCGGGCATGGCGGCTCCAGGCGAACGACCGGTTCGGCGGCCGCCAGGACGGCTTCCAGACCGCCGCGGATGGCACGACCGGGACCGGGAACCCGGATCGGGCCTCCGTCCGGGAGCGGCCGTCCCGGGGAGGCGATCCGGCCGGACTGGCGCGGGTCTTCGCTCGCAACGGGCGGGAACCGCACGCGCCCGCCGTCCGCCGAGGGCCAATCGTCCACGGCGATCAGCGTGCCCCCCTGCCGTACGAAATCCGCCAATCCCTCCAGCGCCGCGGGGTCCATCCATCGCGTGGACGGGACGATAACGGTATCGTATCTCATCCCGCCGACGCGCAGGATGCCTCCCTCAATCCGGCCTTCCCTCCCGGCCAGCGCATCGTCGTCCACGAAATCGAACTCCCGTTGGTTCTCCAGCAGTGCGGCGGAGATGCGATCATGGATGGCGGCGGCCCCGGCGGCAGACGATCCCCCGGCCCATACGCTCCGAACGTCATAGTACACCGCCGTCCCGCAATCGGGCCGGCCGCGCGTCAGCAGGTAGCTCAGCCGCGCGGCATACCGGTGCAGCAGCGCGATGTGCCTCCACTGCGGAAGCGACGGCCCGAAGTGCGGCCGGCAGAAGACCATGAAATGATCCCTGGTGGACAGGGGATAGTTGGCAAGGACGAAGAGCGTGGCGCCGCATACGTACTGGCGATCCAAGAGCCACTTCAACTCCGCCAGGGTAACCCCGGCTCCGAATACTGCCCCGGTCTCGCTGAGGACCAGCGGCTGGCCCTTCTGCCGCGCTGCGGACGATGCGTACCTGACGAAAGGCCGGATCGGCCGGCCGGGGAAAAGCTGGCGCCATATGACGTCCACCCCGGGCATGTCCAGAGCCCGAAGCGAGCGCAGGATATGCCCCAGACCATGGGCCGCGTTGCCCCCGGGTTCGTGCTCGCCTCCGAGATGTCCCCCCAGAACCAGGCCGTGGCGGCGGCACCAGTCGCGCAGCGGCAGGAGAAAGCGCTCTACGAAAAGCCTCGAACGCGCGTCGTAGTAGTCAATTCTCAGAAGCGTCGTCTCAACCGGTTCGTCCTCCCGCGGCGGCAGCATCAGATCCGCCAGGCGCTCCGTCAGATCGTATCCCTTCATCCGCCGGAAGGCATCCGGCATATCCTCGGTCCAAGCAAGGCGGCGCGAAGGATCGGAATGCGGCATGGCCGGCTCGTCGGTGAAGACGAACCTGATGACGTTTCCGAAGTACTTCCCCAGCGCCCGGCGATAACGCTCGTGGGTTATCTCCAGGAAGGCGCGCGCCACGTCCGGGCACAGGACATCGGCATACTCCGCAACGGGGCCGGGCAGATCGTAGGGCAGCTTCACCGGGACGGCGCGGAATACGCGCGCCAGAGTATCCTCCCCCCGCGCCGGGACGACCTGTCCGGGACGATACGTCTCCCACACCCCTCCCGCCCGGACGGCAACGGCCACGACATCATTCCCGATCCGGAGCATCTGCCCGCGCGGCAGCGGAACGTCTTCAAAGGTCAGCACCTTCGGTGCGTAGCGGACCGGATCCAGCGCGCGAACCCGGCCGGCCGCTCCTCCGGACGGCCAGCCGCCTTCGTCGTAGAGCCAGTAATTCATTCCCAGCCGGCGGCACTCCTCGACGACCTCCGCGACGATCTTCATGTACTCCTCGCCCGGATATTCCGGCGCCATAGCCGTGGCGAAAATCTCCGGCCTGAAGTCGGGCGGAAGAGGATGCAGGCAGACCGACCGCGCGTCGCGTCCCCTCATGTCTCGCAGCTGCCCGACGAGCGCATCCAGATCCATCCGGTCGTTGATCGTCCAGAAGTAACCCGGCCACAAGCAGGCCGGCGGATCCCGGAGATCCTCCGCGCGGAAAGCACCGCTGTCGGGGCCGCTGGAGTCCATGTCCGCTTCCTCAATTCCTGCTTATCCGGCCGGCGGGTAACGGAGCGGGGGAGCTGACATCTGGAGCCGATCACAACCGCACCACCTCGTCTCCCTTGCGCACCACCGGATGCGCGAAGCTCGTGTGCAATCTCCAGTAGCTGCTCGTGTCCACCACCGTGACCGGCGCAGGCTCGCCGGCAAGCGGAATGCCTGGCAGCGAGGCGATCGCGAGAATGAGCGCAGTCTTGATCTTCATTGGCAGAGTCCTCCTATTTCTTCCCCGGCAGATCGAAGATCTTCAGCGTCTCCTTATCGAACCGGCACACGGCGATGGGTTCCCATGGCCCCCCGGTGGAAATGGCCAACTTGTAGGCCGGGTCGTATTGCAGCACGCTGGAGTGGCAGGCATTGCCGCCAATGAAATGCGGCTTGCCGTCGGAACAGGGCAGAACCAAACCGACCCACCTGCCCTTCTCGGGATCGAACGCCGCGTTGCCAGCCACTCCGCCCGGTCCCGATATCCGGGTGATGCAGAGCAACATGTCGAGCTCTGGCACATAGACCATCTCGCGCGGGAAGACTCCCGGGATTTTCTGTCCGGTCTCCTTGTAGGTCAGCTTGCCGGTGGCCAGTTCATAGCAGTACATCCATTCGCTGAGCCCCCCCATCCATATACAGTTCCGCTTAGAATCGTAACACATTCCCGCGCTGTCGGCATTGGGGGAATAGAGCTTCCCTCCTTTGATCGGCAGCGGCTTCCACTGTCGGCCCTTGGCGTCGAACAAAAGGAGCCTGTTGTCGGAGTTCCATGTCACGACCCCGCCGGGAGTCGTGGTCATACATTGGCTCCCCCCGCACGGGCTGTCCGTGCCAACCAACGGAGGGTAGTCCCACTCCCGCTTGCGGGGGTCATATGTCCACGTCGTCAACCGGTTGCACAACACCACCCTGTCCGATACCGGGTCGTAGGCGGCCGAGTCCCAAACATGGCTCGCTACGAACGGCCGGTTGTTGAAGCTCTGGTTCACCGGACTCTGGAAACTCGCCCCAGCGTAAGGGAATTCCTCCGCGTAACCCGTGCTCCAAGTCGCCGTGCGCAGACTGTAGTGCGCCATCTCATTGTAGTGCCAGGCGCTGTGCCCGCCGCCCCACCACAGGAGCTGGTGCCGCGCCGTGTCATAGCTCGCCGTGCAGTAGTCGCGTCCGCCGATTCCCCGCGGCGCCGCCGGCAGAATCGTCCAGACGTTCGCCGGCATCTTCTTCAACAAGTCGGCGATCCCCTCCGGGTTGGGCTTGGTCACCCGGTCGTAGTCCGTCGGCCCGTCGAAGGTCTGGACTATCGAACTGGGCGGCGTCCCGGCAGCGACTGGCACGGCCGCCGAAGGATCAACCTTCATGCCCCAAGTCACGCGCTTCTGTTGATTCCATGCCCCATTCGGCACCACCACCAATACATCATCGGCACCCGCCGCGCCGACTCCTCCCCGAGGCGCATCCTTGGCGTCGGGCAGCTTGGCCCATTCATTGGCCTTGATGTCGTAGACCCACATGTCAGATGGCAATTGCGGTACCCTCGTGTGGGGAATCGGGTACCCGGACGTAAACGGGACCGATCCATAGAGCAGCACCTTGCCGCTCTTGGGCAGCCAGGCCAGCGTGTGCCCGGCGCGAGCCGCCGGGCAGCTCTTCGGATAACGCTGCTCCCAGGTCCGCGTCTTGCAGTCGTAAACCCAGGTGTCCGCCAGATAGCTGTCCAGATGGCAGCCTCCGAAAAGCACTATCTTGCCGTTAATCGGGTCCGTCGCCATCTGAGACGCCGCCCGGCCGCAGGGCTCCACCGCCAAGGCCCGCTCGGCCCGCAGCATCCCATCCACAATACCCTGCCCCGCAAGCAACGCTTCCGAAGAGATCCTTCCGCTGAGCTGCCCGGCAAGGTTCTTTAAATCCGCCGCCACCCTCTCGATTACCGGCCCCGCCACCGCAGGGACCTTCGCCTCCAACTCTCCGAGCCTGGCCGCCCTGACCGCACCGGCCAGCTTCTCTATCTCGCCAGCCAGCTCCTTCGCGCCCGCCGAAAGATCCGCCCTGGCCTCCTCCTCAGTCTCCGTGACATAGAAGCGGTTCCGGCAGAAGTTCACGAACGCCGCCGTCTTCGCGTGCAGGCGCTTCGCCTCCGCATGCAGCTCATTCAACTCCTTCGAGCCGACCGCCACCCGGCTCCACTTGCCGGCGGCGATGTTGAACGCCCACGTCCCCGGCGTACCGCCGTCCTCGTCGCTCGTGCCGCCCACGGAGATCACTTCCTTGTTCACCGGATCGTAAGCCAGAGAACCGAAGGTAAGCGGCCATGGCGACATCCATCCGCCCGCGTGCTTGCTGATGGCCGGGAGACCCAGGTCCTTCCAAGCGCAGGTTTCGGGATCAAAGACCAACGTTCTGGCGAACAGATACGCGTAGATGCGCCCGTCATCGGACGAAATCGCTCCCTGATAGTAGGCCGGCGCCCAGCGCTCCCAAGGGTCGGAACTCCTGAGGAACCGGAGGAACCCGTCCTTGTTGGCGCCGACGTTCTTGGTATTCACGCCCGGCGCGTCGGTCGGTCCCCTCGCGTTCTTGTATGGCGCGCCCTTCGGATACAGATTCGACCACTTGCCGGTCGCAAGATCGAACACCTCCGTGTCCCAGTGCCCCGGACCGCAGGCC
>JAOACM010000253.1 GCA_026417845.1 Planctomycetota bacterium
CCGATTGACACGGCGGCGGCGACCGCCGGAACGCTCCGGGGACTCCCGTCCCAATTCGATGCCAACGGTAACTGCCCCATGAACAGCGCCACAGGCGATTACGGCGGCGTATACCGAGGTCCAAAATACACGACCGGCACGGCGTCGGCTCCCTTCGGCGGAGGGCCGGCTACGGCCGCGGATAGAGCCAATAACGATGGGATACATCCCGATCTTGCCGGCAAGGTCTGCGTTTACTATCTGACAGGCACGAACGTCAAGCAGTTGAAAGACGGCCTCGGTCTTCAGAATGTCTGGTATCATAACCCGACGGCCGGTCGCGCGAACTGGATACAGGCCACCAACTATGACGGCACGCCCGTGATATCTGGCGAAGGAGCGCCGGGTTTCCGGGTCGAGTTCTCTCCGGCCTACCTGACCCAGTTGACCGCCGGTACCGCAGTTCTGGCTGTAGATCCGCTGAAGGGCGTCCAGATCTACGAGGATTGCGGCCAGAAGCTGAACCTGGCCAGCACCGCGACCGACGCGGACGCCTGGACGGCGGTCAGGAATACGGGCGGAGTCCTGTTGCTTTTCGGTCTTGGCCAGCAAAACAGCATGATCGGCAACTCGCTTTGCGGCATCGCGCGCGCCCCGCGCTGCGAGACGCTCGGCAAGCAGTATTACCGCCATTACCTGCTGGTTGTCAGGATGCGGGCGCAAGGTCCGGTTGCCCTCCCCGCGGAGGTAGTGGGAGTCATTGACCCGCGCGGCCAGTCGGTGCGTCAGGCCAATTTCTACAACGAGTGGCGCACAAACCAGTGACTGCGGTCGGGGCCATGTGTCGCACTGCGTGTATGACACGGCGAACCTGTATTGGAGGAGCAACGGAAACTATAAGCTCCTTTCGCCGCGCTGTACATGCAGTGTACACCGATATGGGTAATGGGGGTCTCAAGAGGAGCATCTCTTGATGTGCCGGAGTATTGCCAACGCGTCTTATCTGGCTTTGGAGAAAAGAGTTATGTCTTGACGGAGAAGACTTATCTTCGGCTGGCGCAACAGTTGCTTAATCTGTGGCGACGCGACAACAGGGAGCGACTGATATACGGAGGCCGCAAGGGGGGGCGGCATGAATAACAAAAGTGTCAATTTTCTGGCGGTCCTGACCATTCTGTGCCTGGCCGGTTGCGAGCCGCCGACGGGGGCGATGCCGGGGCCGGAGGCGACGCGAACTTCCGTGCCGCCTCTGGAGGGGGAACCGGAGCCGTATGTTCGCGTTATAGAGGGAGGCGCTGCGCCACAGGCTGGCGCTCCGGCGTCAACCGTCTCCGAGCCTCCGAAAGCTGATCCGCTGGCCGAAATCCGCCTCGACGTAGTGCAGTTCAGCGATATGCCGCTGGGCCAGGCGGCGATGATGCTGACGAAGATGATCGGCGCGAACGTGGTCGCATCGGCAGCCGCTTCGGACAGGAAGGTCAGCGTGTATCTGAAGGACGTGTCGGCGCGGGCGGCCATCGAGGGGGTATGCCGCCTGAACGGACTGTGGTATCGCGAAGACCAGGAGATGATACGCCTGCTGACCAACGAGGAGTACGGGCGCGAACTCGTAATAAAGAGCGACGAGCAGACCAGGCTGTACTACCTGAGGAACGCGTCGGCCCCGGCGGTGGCCGACATGATCGCGGCGCTGATGCCCGACCAAGGGGAGGACATAAGGCCCACCGAGGAGGCCAGTTTCAGCCACGTGGGGACGGACGGAGATGATCCGATGTCGAACGCGGCGCGAGCCGCTACTGGAGGAGCCGGCGCATCCTATGCCTCTTCTTACGGCGCGGCCTACGGGACGCCTTACGGGGCGACTGGCGAGGCGGTCGGCGGGCTTCGCGGGCGGAGCCGGGTCGCCCGCTCATCGTACGCCTACACTCCGGCCGACGTAGCAGCCGGCTACCAGAGGGGACTGGAGGCCGGGCGGATCGAGCAGCTCGCGAAGGGGGCTGCCGAGCGGCAGAAGGGGGAGGTTACCGCCCAGGCGGCAGCGGAGAGGACCGGCGCGAAGCTTCCGGTCACCATTTCCGTATTTCTCAGGAACAACTGCATCGGGGTGCGCACGGTTCAGGAGTCTGTCCACAGGGAGATCGGGAAGATCATCGAGGCTCTGGACACGCCGACGCGCCAGGTGTTGCTGGAGGTGAAAGTACTGAAGATATCGCTCGGGAAGGGGTTCGAGTCGCTGTTCAGCATGGCGTATGCGAACACGGGACACGGTTCGAAGGTGGGCATAAAGCTGTTCGAGGGCGCGAACACGGAAGGCGGCGCCACAGTCACATTCGGCTATCTGGACAAATACATTTCGGCGACTCTGAAGCTGCTCAAAGAGGACAACCGGCTGCACGCGGTGGCGACTCCGATGCTGCTTTGCGCGAACAACGCGCCGGCGGCGTTCTTTTCTGGCGTGACGCGGATGATCGTAACGAACTACGACTTCGAGACGAGGTACGGCGAGAACAACCAGGCGGTGGACATAGCGCGGCCCGTGGTGGAGGAGCGGGAGATAGGGACGCAGGTGAGGATCAAGCCGTCCATCAACGCGGACGGGACGGTGACGCTGCGCTTCTACCTCGAGATCGGTTCGGTGCGGGAGAAGGGCGGGAGCGTGTTTCAGATCAAGGGCAACGAGCTGGTGGAGCTGCCGATAGACGTGGTGGACAACGAGAAGGTGGAGAGCATCGTCGTCGCGCGCCACGGGCAGGCCATCGTGATGGGGGGGCTGATATCGGAGAGCATATCGAAGGGCAGGAGCCGGGTGCCCGTGCTTGGAGAGGTGCCGGTGGTCGGCACGTTCTTCGGGAAGCGGCGAGACAGCACGAGCAGGACGGAAACGGTCGTCATCATAATCCCGCACATAATCGGCACGCCTTCGCAGGGGGAAGTCATGTCGAATGCCGCGCTGAAGAACAACTCAGCCCATCCGTGGGTGCTGGATAAGCAGGGGAACCTGACCCGCTGGGATCCCGGGAAGGGGCGGGTGGAGGATGCCTGGCCGCCTCCAATAAAGGGTACGGGCTGGCCGCAGCCCGAAGGGGAGGCGCAACCCGGGGGCGCCGGGACGCCGGCAGGGGACGGGGACAAGGCTGGAGCGTCTGGAACAGGGCCGCAGGGGGCCGGACCGCGAGGAACGGGGCCGCAAGGAGCGGTACCGCAAAGAGCGGAGCCACGGGGAGCGATGCCGCAAGGGACGGAGCCGCAGGAGGCAGTGCCGGGAGGAGCGGATGCAGAAGTAGCGGGACCGGGGACCTCCAGCGGCGCCGGGGTTTCGAAACCGCCGGCGGCGGTGGGAGACGGAAAGGGCAACGGGCAGCGGGGAGCGGATGGGGGGCATGGCGATGCCGCCCGTCCGGCCGGCGCGGAAGCGCCCGGCAGGCCGGTTTCCCNGGCGCGGGGCGGGACGGGACGGGACAGGAAGGCGGCGTAAAGCGAGGAGACGAATAGCGTGGAGGCGGCGAACGCAGCGGATGCGGTCCTGGAAGTCGAGGGCCTTACGAAGAGGTTCGAAAGCGGAGACCAGATAATCGAAGCAGTAAGGGATGTGAGTCTGACGCTTTCCAGGGGCGAGTTCACGGCGGTCATGGGGCCGAGCGGATCGGGGAAGAGCACCCTGCTCCATCTGGTGGCCGGGCTGACGCGCCCCGACGCGGGGAGGGTCCGGATAGAAGGGACCGACATTTTCGCCCTGAGCGATTACAGACGGACCGTCTTCCGGCGCGAGCGCGTTGGTCTCATTTTTCAGGCCTTCAACCTGATACCGTCCCTGACCGCCGAAGAGAATATCCTGCTGCCGCTGCTTCTGGGGAAGCGCGATCCGGTTGCCGATGAGGTGGAGCGGCTGATATCCTGCCTTGGTCTGAACGATGTCCGCCGCCGGCGTCCCGATTCGATGAGCGGAGGGGAACAGCAGCGGGTGGCGATCGCGCGCGCTCTGGCGACCGGTCCGTCCCTTATCCTCGCCGACGAACCCACCGGAAGCCTCGATACGATCAACGGGAGAAAGCTTTGCGAGACGTTCAGGAGACTTTGCGGCGGCGGCAGGACCGCGGTGCTGATGGTGACGCACAACCCGGCCGTGGCCTTTTTCGCCGAGCGCATAGTTTTCATGAGGGACGGCCGTGTGGTGTGCCGGGTCGAGCGCAGGGAATTTCCGTCGGTTCAGGACCTTTCCCGGTATTACGTCAGCTTGCTCGAATCTGAACCGCAGGAGGTCGCGCGATGAAGCATCCGGCCGTACTTTTGCGGCTGGCCGTGGTGCCGAATCTTCAGCGCCGGGCCCGTACGGCCGTCGCCGTCCTCGGCATCGCCGTATCGGTGGCCCTGGTAGTCTGGAATCTGCGCGGGTTCACGATCGCGCGGGAACGCGCCGTCGAGAGCGCCAGGCAATCGGGCCGGTTCGACGTGGCGATTGTGCCGAAGGACTTCCGTGGGGCGCAGTTGGATCCGGCCGTCATAAAGGAAGTCGGCGGGGACGAGGCGGTCGCGGAGATCGAAGTCTCCGTCAAGACCCGCGTAAGGCTCCTGAAACCGGATCTCCCGCCGCTGCCCGGCCCCTTCGGTAAGGGCGGCCCGTCCGGCGGGATAACCGTCATAGGTACGGGGGCCACGGAACCGCCGCAGGGGATCGCGGAGGGCCGCTGGCTGAGCACGGCGGCGAACGAGGCCGTCGTTTCCTCCCAGTTCCGGGAAAGGTGCAAGCTCAGGCTCGGCGACGAGCTGGTCGTGGCCGGGATGGGCGCGGAAAGGACGCTGAAGGTCGTGGGCGTGGCCTCCGGGGCCGGGGCCGCGCCGGTGCCGGGGATGCGGATGATGCCGCCCCCGCATCTTGCCGACGTTTACGTCTCCCCGGCCACGGCTGGCGCGATCAACGGGTACACGGACCGTCCCAACCTCGTGTGCATCGCGCTCAAGGATTCCGGCGCCGCCGAGGAGTTCGCCAGCCGCTGGCGCGACAGGCTGGATTCCGCCAACCCTCCGGCCGTCTGTCGCATGCTCAAAACGCTCGATGATCCCTTCGGCTTCCAGCCTTCGGCCGCGCAGCAGATGGTCTTCGCCAACGCCACCATCCTCGCGTTCCTGACCGCCGTCTTCATCATATTCGTGACGCTCAGCGCGAACGTCCGCGAGCGCCTGCGGCAGTTTGCGATCCTCAGGGCGCTGGCGATGTCGCGGTCGCAGCTCGTCTTCATGGTCCTCGTGGAATCGCTGCTGTTCGCTCTTGCCGGCTGGGCGGCGGGGATGCTGCTGATAAAGGCTTTTCTGGCCTGCGGGAGCTTTCTGTCCGGCAGCCTCGCGATCTTTCAGCCCGATATGTTCTCGGACCGCCCGACAGGAGCAACCGTCTGGGGCATCGCCGCCGGTTGCGCCGTCGCCGGCGCGCTGGCCGCCGCGACCATTCCGGCATGGAACGCGGCCCGGGTCGAACCGGCTGACATCCTCGGCGGCCGGGACGGGTCGAGGCGCCGCGCCTTCCCGTGGGCCATGGTTGCCGCCGGCCTGATCCTGGTAGCGGTCAATCCTGCCATCGTCGTCCTTGGTATCTACAGCGAGCCGGTCCGGTCGGCGCTGTCCCGGTTCTGGGGCTGGGGGCCTCCCGGTTTCGGCGCACCGCTGGCCGGCAGTCTGGCGATGATAATCGGCTTCGGGCTGGTCTCGCCCCTTGCCGTGCTGGCTGCCGAAAGGGTGCTCGGTCCGCTTATCGGATGGACGCTCGGCCTCGACCGCCGCTTCCTCCGCCAGCAGCTCACATCGAACCTGTGGCGGGCCACCGGCACGACCGTGGCTCTGTCGGCCGGCTTGGCGCTGTTCGCGACCAGCCTCGTCTGGGGCTATTCGATGCTGGCGCCTTTCACGCCTGATCGGGGACTGCCGCGCATGCAGATCGCCATAATGCCGGCGGGCGTTCCTGAGAGCGCCGCGGACGAGGTGAGGGTCACGCCCGGCATAAAGGCCGAAGAGTGCGTGGCTTTGGCAGTAGAGCAACCCAGGCTTACCGAGGAGATGCTCAAATCTCCGGCCTTTTCCCGCGTCGAGCAGAAGAATGCCTTTACAGCGCAGCAGCACATGCTGTTCATCGGAGTAGATCCGCAGCGGGCTTTCGGGAGCGACCGGCCTCTTTTCAACCTGAACTTCGTCGAAGGGAGCGCGGCGGAGGCGGCCGGGAAGCTGGCTCAGGGCCGCTTCTGCGTGGTGCCGCAGGAGTTCAGCACCAGAACGGGACTTAAGGTCGGCGATTCCTTCAGCCTCGAGGTTCCGAATGTCCGCGGCAAACAGGTTACGTACACGATCGCAGGCATCGCCTCCGTGCCGGGATGGAACTGGCTGACGAAGTTTTCCGAGGTGCGGCGCCGGGCGATCAGGGCCCTCGCCATAGTCTTCGCCGATTACAGGCAGGTGAAGGCGGACTTCGCCCTCGACCGGGTCAATTACTTCTGGGCGAACGTCGAGGATGGGGTCGCGGCCGAGGAGCTGGAAAAGCGGCTCGAAGCGGTCGCGAAGCGTTACGCCGGCGTGGGGGTCAACGTGCCGCAGGTCGGCGAGACGCTCGTGGGCAGCCAGTACGTCAGGGTCACCGACAGGGAAAACGTGATCGAGATGCTTCTGCGGCGGGGCAACGATGTCATCTGGTCTCTGACTTGGCTTCCGCTGATCACCCTAGCCATCTCCTCGCTGGCGGTTTTCAACGCGATAGTGGCATCGGTGCGGGCGCGGTTCTGGCAGATCGGGGTGC
>JAOACM010000254.1 GCA_026417845.1 Planctomycetota bacterium
CCACATCCCGCCAGTGGACCCCGGTGCCGGAAACCGGATCGTCGCCGCCGGTCACACGGATGGCGCGGACGGCGTGATGCAGCCGGTCCGGCGGTCCGGTCGCGTGAGGGGAAGCGGCTCAAACCGGCGCAAGGAGGCCCGTTAGAAAAATGCCTTCTCCGGCGGCATATCCGGCGGTGGCCGTCTTCCTGACGGCATCGGCCTTCGTTTTCGGAAGCGTAATCGGCAGTTTCCTCAACGCCTGCATATATCGCCTGCCGCGGGGCATATCCGTCGTGAAGCGGACGCGGTCGTTCTGCCCGAAATGCGAAGCCACGATCGCCGCATCCGACAACATCCCGATACTGAGCTACCTGCTGCTGCGCGGCAGGTGCCGGTCATGCCGGGAGCCGATCCCGGCGCGGTATTTTATCGTGGAGGTCCTTACCGCCTGCCTCTTCGCGCTTCTGGTCTGGCAGGACCAGGTCCTGAACACCGGCAGGGTTTCCTGGGGCATGACAGCTGCGCGGCTGTTCCTGGCGGCCGATCTGATATGCCTGAGCTTCATAGATATCGAACACTACCTGATACCGCGGGCGACGACCACGCCGTGGATATTCCTCGGGATCGCCATGGCGCCGCTGCTGCCGGATCTTCACTACACGCGGCATCCATGGACGGGACTGCCATGGGCGGACTCGCTGCTCGATTCCATCCACGGCGCGTTGCTTGGCGGCGGCATGATCTGGCTGGTCGGGTTCGCCGGAAGGATAGTATTCCGCAAGGAGGCGATGGGGGCCGGAGACGTAAGCCTGATGGCCATGATAGGCGCTTTCCTCGGCTGGAAGCCGGCGATGGAGGTGTTTCTGATCGCGCCGTTCTTCGGTTCGGTGGTCGGGCTGGCGGAACTCGCCTGGCGGCGATATAAAGCGCGCCGGACGCCCGCGGCCGGCGGACCGAAGAGGATCGAGTTCAAAGACCGGGAGGGAAGGGTGGAGGAGGTCCTGGAAGGCAATTACATGCCCTACGGACCTTTCTTGGCGCTGGCGGCGGTGCTGGTGCTTGTATACGAACCGCTGATAAGGACCGGCCTGGCCTGGTACGTGGCGGGCGCCGGGGGAACATTCGAGTTCCGCGTGCCGCTGGTGCCGTTCGAATATATCCGCGGATGGCGGTGAGCGGTCCGCGCCATTTTCCCGCCAGCATCGGCTGAGGTCTGGTTGCGGGCCGGCGCGCGCGGGAGAACAGGAGAGCCAGGAGGAGGCGATTGTTTGCCGCCCCGTATGTGGTGGCGCATGGGGGCGCTGAGTATATGCGGTGCGCTATTGTTGTACCGCCCGAGCGCCCCGCTACAGGCAGCACCCCCTGGCCGAACCCCGGCAAATGATTGCAGGAGGAGAGAGAAATGGACGCTTCCAGCCTTTTCGCGAAGGCGCAGGCGGCGGCGAAGAAGGGCGCGGTTGACGAGGCCATCGAACTCTGGCAGCAGGGACTCGCCGCAGATCCGGCAAACCTGGCCGAGCGGAAGAAACTCAGGGAATTCGAGCTGCGCAGCGTGAAGCCCAAGGCCGGCGGATTGCTGAGCCGCAGCCTGTCTTCGCTCAAGAGTCTCGGCGGATCGAAGAATCCAAAGGATGCCATGATCCAGGCAGAGAAAGCGCTGGCATCCAATCCGAAGGACACCGGCGCGCTCGCTTCGCTCGGCCAGGCCGCCGCGCAGCTTGGCGACTACCAGACCGCGATCTGGAGCCTCCAGATGGCGGCCGGGCTGGACCCGAAGGACGGCGAGATATGGAAGGCGCTCGGCCACGCGGCGCTGGGAGCCAGGAAGCCGGACCTCGCCATCGAGGCGTTCAAACGGGCGCTGGCGATCAATCCGAAGGACTACGAGGCCGAGAAGGGCGCGCGGGAGGCTCATTCCGCTAAGGTGATGGCCGGCATGGTCGTCACGGACACGAAGGGCGGGTTGACGGAGAGGGAGTCCGCGCAGGCGGCCGCTGAACTTCTGAGGCAACACCTTGCCGCGGAAAAGGGAGATGCGGTCCCCCAGGCGCAGGCGGCGGCAACAGCTGGGCGGGCACCGGCCCAGCCGCCGCAGCAGGCCCAGGCGCAAACCCAGACCCAGGCGCGGGAGCAGCAGGGTCCCGCCGGCGGCGAGGCGGCCGGAGCCGCGCGCGAGTACCGCGTTTCGGACCTGCTCGACCCCAAGGTCGTCATAGATCCGGAAGAACGCCGCAGGCAGCTCGAAATTTACGAATACCTCATAGAGAAGGCCGAACGCGAGGAAGACAGGATGCACCTGCTGCGGCGCAGGCTGGACACGCTGATCGTGTGGCAGGAGTACGGACTGGCCGAGATAGCATGCAACGAACTGTATGAGCTGGCGCCGGACGACCCGAGGGTACTGACGGCCAGAGGCAACATACGCGAGGCGCTGCTCAAGGCGAAGGTCGAGCAGTTGAAGGAATCGAAGGCCCCCGAAGATGACATACGTAAGGCGGAAAAGGAATATGAGGACTTCCGGCTGGAGAACCTGCGGCTCCAGATCGAGCTGAAGCCGTCGGAGGGGGGGCTGCGAATCGAGTACGGGAGGCTGCTGTTCGAGCGCGAACGATACGCGGAGGCGGCCGCGGCGTTCCAGGGCGCGACGCTAGACCAGAAGCTGGCTCCCGAGGCCCTGTACTGGCTCGGACGCTGTTTCCATCACCTGAAACTCGACACCCTCTGCGAGCGGGTGTTTCGCGAGGCTATCGAAAAGCTGGGCAGTCCCAGGAGCGAACTTGCCAAGCAGATGCGCTACACGCTGGCCGGATTCCGCGAGGAGGCGGGGGACTGGAAGGGCGCCTTTGAGGAATACGCCGCGATAGTCCAGGTGGACGTCGCTTTTCAGGATGCGCTTCAGCGGCTGCAGAAGGTCCACGAGAAGCTGACCGGGGGCGGGTAGGCGGCCGCCGGGGAGCGACTCCGGCACGCCATTCCCCCCCCACTGGAGACCAGACACCAGAACGGCTACCGGGCGGCAGCCGTCCGGAAGGCCTTGCGGGCCGCGCGTATCGTCGCTTCGATTTCCTTCTCCCCATGCGCCAGGCCGACGAACCACGCCTCGAACTGGCTGGGCGGCAGGAATATGCCTTCCTCCAGCATCGCCGCGTGGAAGCGCGCGAAGGCGACCGTGTCGCTGCCGGATGCCGAAGCGCGGTCAACAACCGGCCCTTCGCGGAAAAAGACGGTCAGCATCGAGCCGACACGGTTTATGCATACGGCGATGCCCGCTCCGGCCGCCGCCTCGCGCAGCCCCTTCTCCAGCGCCGCAGACCGCTCCTCCAGCCGCCCGTAGACGCCCTTCTTCCTGAGCAGTTTGAGCGTCGCCAGGCCGGCGGCGCAGGCGGCCGGGTTGCCCGAGAGCGTGCCGGCCTGATAGACAGGCCCGATCGGCGCCAGCAGGTTCATTATCTCCCTCCTGCCTCCGTATGCCGCGCAGGGCAGCCCGCCTCCGATTATCTTGCCCAGAGTGGTCAGGTCGGGCCTGACGCCGTATTTCACCTGAGCGCCGCCATATGAAACGCGGAAGCCGGTTATGACCTCGTCGAAGATCAGCAGCGCCCCGGCCGAATCGCACAGGTCTCTGAGGCCCTCGAGAAAGCCATCGGCCGGAGGAACCACTCCCATGTTGCCGGCAACGGGTTCGACGATTACCGCCGCGATTTCTCCCCCGGCAGCCTCGAACGCAGCCCGCGCCGCGCCGAGGTCGTTGTACGGGACCGTTATGGTGTCGCGGGCGGCGCCTTCGGTGACGCCGGCGGAATCGGGCAGGCCGAAGGTCAGCGCGCCGGAACCGGCCTTCGCCAGGAGTGCGTCCGAGGACCCGTGATAGCAGCCGTCGAACTTGACGATCTTCGGCCGCTTCGTGAACCCTCTGGCGAGACGTACGGCGTGAGCGCACGCCTCGGTCCCGGAGCTTACCAGGCGCAGCATCTCCATTGAGGACACCGCGCGGCGGATCGCTTCGGCCAGCTCGACTTCCAGCAGCGTCGGCGCCCCGTAGCTGGTTCCCCGCCCCGCCGCTCTCCGGATCGCCCGCGCCACCGCCGGATGCGCATGGCCGGCAATCATCGCGCCCCACGAGGCAACGTAGTCAACGTAATGGTTGCCGTCTTCGTCCGTAATCCGGCATCCGACAGCCTTCCTGACGAAAAACGGCTCGCCGCCGACCGACCGGAATGCCCTGACGGGGCTGTTCACTCCGCCAGGCATCACATCGAGCGCCCTTCTGAACGCCGCCCGCGATTTCCCGTATCCTTTCTGTGGCATGTCCTGCCCTCCACGCGTCGAACCGGTCAGAAACGCTCACCCGACAGGCGCATCTCCCACGCCAGCCGCGTCTCGCTCAAGGCGAGCTGTTTCAAAGACAACCTGTTACCGCGAGGCACGGTCCACTTCAAGGTCGCAGAAGTCTGAGGTACCCGGTCCCGAGCCGGATATGGCAGCGTCCGAGCCGGACACCGGGCGCGGATCGCGTCCCGTACCAGGGCCTCGTACGCTGCCACTGGGGATGGGGTTATGCTTACTCGACCGAACGAACCGGCGCCACAGGTGAGTTGTGCGTCCGCGGGAGCCGGTTGATCTGTTGGACGGGACGGGGCGGTGGCAGGAGCGCCGGTTCTTGCGGCCGGCATCCGGCGGTCTACAATTACCGGCCGGGGCCTCCGGAATTTCGAAGGGGGCGTGGCGGGGTGCGTCGTTACTATCAGATGCCGGTTGGCGTGGGGAACATGTGGCAACCCGGCCGGTCACAACGTGATGGGAGATTCGACAGCGATGGCAAAAACTTCCGGATTGCGCGAAGCATCAGTTATAGGCGGGGTATTGATCGGGACCGTCGCCGGACTGATACTGGGGCATGTGTTATCCTCCAGACCACCGGTGTCGGAAGCCGGAGGCGAGGAGCCTGGGGCGACCACAAAGACGCTTCTGGACTCCTCCCATGCCTTCCGCGCGGCGGCCAGGAAGATAGCGCCGTCGGTAGTCAACATCGCATCCTACCGCCACGTGATGTACGTGACCGATCCGTTCGCCGATTTCTTCGGGCGGGATTTCTTCGCCCCGTTCCTTCGCAGGCGGGCGCCGCGCGAAGGCAAACAGCTCCGCGGAATGGGCTCGGGGTTCATCATAGATGCCAAGGCGGGGCATATCCTCACCAACAGCCACGTAGTGGCCGGCGCTGAGGAGTGGACGGTACGGCTTTACGATCACCGCGAGTTCCAGGCGAAGCTGGTCGGTATTGACCCGCAGACGGACCTGGCCGTGCTGCAGATAGACGCCGACAATCTGACGCAGGCCGAGCTCGGCGACTCGGACAGGCTGGAAGTGGGCGACTGGGTGCTGGCGGCAGGCAACCCTTTCGGACATCTGGAGCAGACGATAACGGCAGGCATTGTGAGCGCCAAGGGCCGGAAGGGCTTCGGGATCACAAACTACGAGGATTTCATACAGACTGACGCGGCCATAAATCCGGGCAATTCGGGTGGTCCTCTGGTGGACCTTGCCGGCAGGGTTGTCGGCATTAATACGGCCATAATAAGCAGGTCGGGCGGATACCAGGGCATCGGCTTCGCCATCCCGATAAATCAGGCCAGGACGATAGCTGATCAGCTCATAAGGCACGGAGAAGTCGTGCGCGGATGGATCGGGATCGAAGCGGCGCCTGTTACCGTGCAGCAGAAAGGACTGTTTGCCGGGAAGGAATCGCGCGGCCTGCTGATAACCGCCCTCTGGCGGCGCTCGCCCGCGCACCTGAACGGCTTGAGGCCGAACGACATCATCCTGAAGGTGGACGGGCGCGAGGTGCGGGACTCAGAGAGCTTCCGGGACATGATCGCCAGGTCGAAGCCGGGAACGACAATAACGGTTACCGTCCTGCGCGAAGGCAAACTGCTGGACTTCAACATTACGCTGGCAAAGCAGCCGAAGGATATCGAGGACTGAACGAAGCCTTTGCGGGCGCCCGGGCACCGGGCGGGCCGAGGCGGCAGCTCTTCCTCACCCCCGCATCGTTGTCCCGTTCAGGCTGCCCTTAGGATCCGCCGGCGATTTTTTCGCGGGCGGCTAACCAGGCAAGACGTTCGGCCTTTCCCGCCATCTCTTCCGGCGATCGCGGTTTCCGCGCCGCGATCTCGGCGCGCTCGGCCGCCAGCGCCTCCCGCGACACATCGCCGGCCGCCGCCGCCTCGGGGCTCAGTATCACCACCTCCCCGTGTGAGACCCTTACGAATCCGCCGCGCACGGCCACTGAACTGGTCGCGCCGTCGGGCATGCGCAGGGTAACGATGCCGGTTCCCAGCAATCCGGCCATCGGCGCGTGGCCCGGAAGAACGCCCCACGACCCGTCGAATGCCGGGAACGTCACGGATTCCGCCCGCGCAACGAGAACTTCTCTGGAGGGGCTTATGACCCTGACGGTCACGATCTTTTCTCGCGCGGTTTCCGCCACGGTTCGCTGGATCTCCTGTCCGGTCCCCCCGCCAAGGCCTGCGGTCCGTCCCTCAATCATCCGCTCCGCGGGGCTCTCATCCGTCGGCCGTCGTCCCGCCCCGCGACCGTTCGCTGCCTTCCAACCCGATCCCCATCCGCCCGGGCAGTACATGGAGCGGCTACCGGGGCGGCGGCCCCAGATCCTTTACCCCCCGGCAGCCGGTCACCTCAGGCTTTGGCTGCCGCCGAGAGCCGCTCCGCCTTGGCCACGGCGTCCTCGATAGTACCGACCATGTAG
>JAOACM010000024.1 GCA_026417845.1 Planctomycetota bacterium
TAAGAGACAGGATACGCCCTATGCGGTCTACGGGACTTTCTACACCAGCCAGGCTATGTACATGGGCGGAGACAGGTACTGGGTGCCGTGGTACGAGAAGGTCGTGAAATTCCTGAAGACATACCAGCGCGAGAAGGGCGACTGGGAGGACCAGAACGGCAACTCGACGTATCCGACGGCGGTGGCGGCGATCGTGCTGCAGGCGCCGCTGGGGTATCTTCCGCTGTATCTGAGATAAGGCAGGCGAGGGGCGAACCATGAACAATCCGGAACTCGATCGCCTTGTCAGCCGGTTTCGATCCGCGATGCGGGGGACGCTGCTGGCGTGGGGAGCGGCCCGCTGCGCCGCGATCATCCTTGCGCTGATCGCCAGCGCGGTGTTGTGCGACTACTTTCTGCGGTTCGCCTCGACCGGTTCGCGCTTCATGGCGCTGGCGGTATGCCTGGCCGGCGCCGCGGTCATGGTCTACCTCGACCTGATCCTGCCTCTGCGCGGGAGATGGTCCGACGAGGACGTGCTGAACATACTCGACGGGATGGTCCCCGGCAGCCGCGAATCGCTCCTGAATCTGGCGGAGCTGACGGCCAGGAGCGGGGAGGTGGTGGAGGCGAGGAGCGAGCGCGGGCGGGAGATACTGGCGCGGGCGGTGGCGGAGCTGGAGGAATTCGTCCGGAAGGCCGAGATGCCCGGTCTGCGCAAGCCCCGGGCGCTGCGCTTCTGGCAGGGTGCCGCCGGCGCGATGGTCCTGCTGTTCGTGCTGGCCGGCATCATCGTTCCGGACAAGCTGTTCACCGGGCTGGCCCGGTTGTTCCTTCCGTTCGCTCACATCAGGTGGCCCCAGAGGACCTATCTGGTCGTGCGCCAGCCTTCCGAGAGGGTGACCGTAGCGCCCCAGGGGACGCCGTACACGGTGCGGGCGAAGATAGAGGGCGAGGTCCCCGACGAGGTGCTGCTGGTGTACACGACCCCGGCCGCGAAGCGCGAGATATCGGAGAGCATGACGATAAAGGAGGGCAGGGAGGGTCCCGAGTGTTCGTTCACGTTTCCCGAACTGACCGAGCGCATAGACTTCCGCCTGGTCGGCGGCGACGACCAGACGGCGGGTTACACTCTGCAGGTGCTCCAGCGGCCGACGCTGACGAAGATCGTCGCCGCCTACGTCTTCCCGCCGTACAGCCGGGTGCCGCCCAAGCGGGTCGAGAGCGGGCAGATATCGGGGCTGGAGGGGACGAAGGTCACGATATCGTTCACCGCGTCGAAGGACCTGGCAAAGGCGGCCGTGATACTGGGCGATGCCCCTCCGAAGGAGCTGTCCCTCGATACCCCGCGCACCTTCATGCTCAGGGATCTCGTGCTCACGAAGGACATGACCTACGAGATAAAGCTGACCGACGTGGATGGACTGACGGAAGCCCATCCCGAAAAATACAACATCCGCGTCCTGCCGGATGAGCCGCCTGTTGCGCGGATAGTCGAACCTACCGGCGATCTCAGCCTGACCCCCGGCGGCCGCACGAAGATAAACTTCCGCGTCACCGACGACTTCGGGCTGACCGAGGTCAGGTTCATGTACAAGGTGGGCGACAAGGGCGAGGCGCGGGAGCTGACTGACAGGATCACCGGTCCGATAATGCAGACGGGCAAGGAGAGCGTCCGCGACTTCGTCTGGGACCTGCAGAAGATGGAACTTCAGCCGCCCACGTTCGTCACCTACTACGTAACCGCAAAGGACTGCAACCCGACGGGGCGCGGAGTCTCGCAGTCGCCGGCGATGCGGATAGACATCCTGACGCCGCTGGAGTTCCAGACGCGGGCGGTGCTCTCGGCCAAGCGGATCGTGACGGAGGCGCGGCTGGCCGAGCAGAACCAGCGGTGGTCAGCGATAGATGCCGGCAGGTGGCTGTCCGGCGCCGAGAAGGCCCCGGAAAAGGCCGCCGCGCTGCTGGAGCAGGCGCTGGCCGAACAGGAATCCGCCGCCAGGGCCGCCCGCGCCCTGGACAGGCTGTATACCGCCCTGATGGCCGACATCGAATCGAACCGGATGCAGGGCGAGTTCTTCGACCGCAGGATGAAGCAGATAAACGACCTGATCCGCAAGGCCGTGGACGTCCGCATCCCGGCGCTGGAGAAGGCACTGGAGGACGCCAAGCCCAAATCGGCGGCGGAGGAGCAGCCTGAGGCGCGGACGAACAAGATGCGGAAGGCGCTGGCCGCCATCGCGCGCGACCAGAAACTGGCCGCCGTCGGCTTCCGCGAAATACTCGACCAGATACTCGACTGGAACGACCTTCAGGGCGTCCTGGTCCAGACAAGGCACCTGGAGAAGGAGCAGGGCGAGATAATCACGTCCGCCGAGCGCGAAACGAAGGCGTATATCGGCAAGGAGATTCAGGATCTGACCGACGAGCAGGCCCGGGGACTGGAGCGCATCTCGCAGAGGCAGAAGGCGCTGGGCGAGGCGGAGTCAGCGCTCGAGGAGGAGCTGCAGAAACTGATCGCTGCCGCCAGTACCGAGGGCAGGCGGAAGGTCTTCGACGCACTGTTCAATACGTTCAAGGGCCTCAAGGATAACATGATAAACAACAGGATGCGGCGCGCCGGGGAGGCGATAGGCGACAACCGCACCCACGAGGTGCTTCCGGACCTGGTGGTAGTGACCAGGGCGCTCAAGTTCATAAACATCGGCCTGCTGGACGCCGGGCGGGATGTGCCGCCGGTCAAGTCCGAGGATGAGGCGATGAAGGTGGCGCTGGTGGATGAGCGCGGTAAGCCGCCGGAGGCGACGCAGGTGGCGATGGCGCCGAGCCGGCAGATAGAGATAGACCTGAAGCCGGGAGAAGTATCCATACCGGATGAGGCCAGGGTCGAGACGGTGGAGCGTTATCTGCAGGACCTTGGCGACGCCATGCAGGTCCTGCTCGACCGCACAGCCTACTATGAGAAGCGGACCGCGACCCCGATGCCCGGCCGCTACCAGCGCCTGCACCTGGGGTGGCTGGGGATGCGCCACAAGCTGAACGTCGAGGCGGCGGACAAGGCGGCCGAGCTTGCGGCAAAAAGCGATTTCAAAGAGCTGCCGGGGCGGCTGGCCCTGATACGGCGGGAGGTCGAGGATGTGCTGCGCCTGATAAACGCGAAGGAATTCGGGCGCGACACGCAGGAGCTCGAGGCGGACATCGTCGCCGCCACGAAGAATCTCCGCAGGTTCCTGCACGAGCGGAAGGACAACATCCAGCGCATGAACGACCGAGCGGAAAAGAAAGGCAAGGACGACTTTGGACGGGACTTCGTCGTAGCCGGCGCCGACATGGAAGCCGCCGTGAAGGCGATGGAGCACCTGGGCTGGGCAAGGGTGCTTCAGGCGGACGCGGCCAGGAAGATCCGCCACCTGCTGCCCCGGCCCGAGGGGGTGCCGCCGCCGAGTCCGGTCGTCAGGGAGATCGCAGGGAAGGCGATCGAGTCGGCGGAGGCCGGGCAGGCGGAGGTCGTCAGGCGGATCGAAGAGGCGGCCAGGCTCCTGGGGACGATATCCTCAGAGCAGGCGAAGGCGGCCGTCGTCTCCAAGGTCGGACCGGCAGTCTCCGCCGATGCCGCCCGTGCCATACTCGACGCAGTGAAGGCGCGCAGGGGCGATCAGGCGGTGGCCGAGAAAGCCATGCAGGCCGAGGCGTCTCTCCGCCAGACGCTGACCGTCATGGCCGATCTGGTCGAGGAGCGTGTCAGGGTCGAGACGGCCGTCAAGGAGCCGCCGCCGCCGGAGGTCGGGCCGGCGGAGGCCTTGGCCGACCCGACGAAGATCACGCCGGAGAAACTGGCCGAGCTGCGGGCGCAGTTCCTCAAGGACCGCCAGCCGGAGGCGCTGATGAAACGGGTCGAGGAGACCAAGGACCTGCCGCCGGCTGTCCGCGACAGGCTTATGGCTACGCTGAAGGGCAGGTTCGATCCGAAGTACGAGATGCTCCAGAGCGCATATTTCCTGGAGATACTGCGGGAGGAGAAGAAACCGTGACCGCCACGAGGACCGGATACGGTCGTGCCGCATGGCCGCTCATCGCGATGCTCGCGGCGGCCGCTTTGGCCGCCCCCTTCGCGTCCCGTCCCGCCACCTGCGGCGAACAGCCTCCTCCCGGGAAAAGCGCAGACCCGAAGGCCGAAGCCCCGAAGGGCGAGGCCGGGAAATCCGCTCCGGCGGGGGAGTCGGGCGGAGGCGGCGAGGAGAGGGCGGCGCCGACGCTGGAGGAGATATACGCGAACTACAGACCCGATTTCGTGAACTGGGGATGGGCGGAGCGCGGCGGCCGCCTCCAGCTCAGCCTCCAGCCGTTCTACAACAATATGGCCTACATCGAGCACGATTTCCGCGTGGACGGGCTGATCAAGGCGGCGCGCGAAAAGGAATCCCGCGGCGAATACCGCGACGCGATGCGGCTGTACCAGGAGGTGATAGATAAATTCCAGGACGATCTCTGGCGTATAGCGGACGAGGGCATCTTCGTCCCGTCCGTTCTTTACGCCCACCGGCGGCTGCTGGCGATGCCGAGGAGCGAGCAGGCGTACTACCGGACGATGAAGGACCCGGAGGCGAAACAGCTCTTCCAGCGCGCCGCCCGATACAACTCGCTGCCCGACTACGCGGAGGTAGTCGAAAAGTACATGGCCACCAGCTGGGGCGACGACGCGCTCTTCGCCCTCGGCAACGCGGCCATGGACGAAGGCAAGTACAATCTGGCCAGGCATTACTTCGAGCAGATAATCAGATACGACCGCCTGAGCGACCTGGACCGGCGGAGCCTCAACCTCAGGCTGGCCGAGGTCTACAAGAAGCTGGAGGATGAAGAGAAGTACCGGGCGGCGAGAGAAGCGGCCCTCGCCGCTAAGGGATCGCTGCCGGACGAGGTGGTCCGGAAGCGGCTGGATGAGATAGCGTCGTGGAAACCGGAGGCGAAGGCGTTCTTCGAACAGAGGCGCAACCCCGAGTACATATCGCTCAACGACTACACGCTCTTCCCCGGCCCCGAGACGGACCTGAGTTCGAAGATGTTCGTCTGGCAGGCGCCGCTGCCGTACGCCAGGAACGATCAGATACCTTTCTGTTTCCCATGGGTGGCCGGCAACCGGATATTCTACAAGCACAAGAACGGACTGTTCGCCCGCTCGCTGCTTACCGGCGAGGAGAAATGGGTCTTCGCGCCGGGCGGGTTCCTGGACTGGTTCGACAGCGAGATAGATCCGGGCAACTTCGGCCCCTACTGGCGTTTCTATCCGGACCAGGACGTCCTCGTCCACGACGGGCTGGTTTTTGCCAGCGTCTACAAGGGCGGGCCGAACCTGGTCGCCGTGGACATGCTTACCGGTCAGCTCCGATGGGTAGCCGGGCCGATGGCGGCTGTCAGCGACCGCGACTTCCGGATGCGCTTCCTCTGCCACCCGACGGCCGGTCCCAACTGCGTTTACGCGCCGTTCGTCTACGATGAGATAGAGGGCAACGCGCACCTCTATAGCGAGGCCGGGCTGATATGTTTCGAGAGCCGCACCGGGAAGGTGCTCTGGCAGCGCAAACTCGTCCGCCTCTCGCCGCGCAAATTCACGATAAGCAAGATCGTCCGGAAGATCCGGATATATTCCTCTCCGCCTGCCCTCGTTGACGGCGTCCTCTACCACACGACCAACTGCGGCATAATCGCGGCCGTGGACGCGCTGTCGGGCCAGGTCCGGTGGGCAACCCGTTACCCCCATGGGGAAACCGCCCACGATACGGAGGAAAAGCCCGGCCACCTCTGGGCCAACCGGGCGCCCATCGTCAGGGACGGTCGGATATATGTTACCCCGGTAGATAGCACCGGGATCTACTGCCTGGATGCCGAGACCGGCAAGGTGATCTGGTCTCAGAACAACCTGGGGGCCCGGTACAACTTTGAGCGATCCTGGGGACCGAAGGGCCTGGTGGGGGTGACAAGCAAGGGCGACCTGATCCTCCACCTGGTAGACCACGTGGCGGCGCTGGATTCGAAGACCGGCGCGGCGAAATGGGCCTACCATGCGGGGTGGCCCCACCCTGACCGCCGCGGCGGCCAGCGGGTCTACAACCGCCCCACCATAACGGCCGGCGACAAGGTGATGTTCGGCGGTTTCCAGGGCTGGCCGCACTGGGTCTGGTCGCAGACGTGCGTGGACGGCGCCACCGGCAAGCGGATCGCCGAGCGGTGGTACTTCAGCTCAGAGTACCTTTCGACAACCCCGCAGGGTCACCACGGCCCGCCGAGGTCCCAGGTCTTTAACACGGAGGATCCCTTCCTGCCGTGCAACAGGATGACGTTCCACAAGCACGGGACGCTGTTTGAGATAGACGTCACGCCGAACCAGCTCAGGGTGAAATACGATCCGGGCAAGGTCATGGCGACGGCATCCGCAAGCGACAGCCCGACGAATCTTTTCATCCGGGGCGAGCTGGCGATCATGGCCGGTCGCGTGAAGGAAGCCATCGAGATACTGGAGAGGGCGCGGTCGGGTCTGCTGCTTGAGGAGGCGTCGTTCCGCGCCGAGATCAACCAGCAGCTGTTCAGGCTCTACGAGCGCCAGGCGCAGGCCGCCATGCAGCTGGGCAACCTCGCCGAGGCGGAAAAGTACGTGGCGAAAATGACATCGGCCTGCACCACCGGCGAGGATGAGATAAAGGTGCTGCTGGGGACGGCCGAGATATACGAGAAGCGGAAGAAGTACGACGCGGCGGCAACTTGTCTGTCGGCGGCCATCAGGCACTACGACCCGGTCCGTTACGGCGTCTCGTCCCTGCTCCTCTCCGATCAGGACGCGCTCAAGGCGAAAGGCCACGAACTGCTGGCGAACCTTGCCTCGAAGAAGCCGCAGCGCTACTTCGACCGCGAGATCGAATTTGCCCTCAAGTGCATGGATTCGGCGCTCGAGAATTACTTCTCGATCATTTCGCCCGTCAGCCTCGACATGCGCGTCGAGACCGGCCAGTTCGCCTCGTCGTGGCTGCAGCGGATCATGAGGGGGCCCGGAGCGGGGCTGGCGGAGGGATTCGAGCGGAAGGCGGAGGAGGCGTTCAGGGAGGAGAAGGACGAGGAGGCGGTGCTGAGGCTGCTGAGGGAATACCCGGCGACGAAGGCGGCGCAGGCGGCGCTCTCCTCGCTCGTGGCGGCTGCGATGAAGATGCCCGATCCCGACAGGCGGATAAGGCTGTGGCGGTACCGGGACGCGGCGGCGGTCAACGGGCTGGAGATGCCTGCGGACGCGGCGCGGGCGGCGGAGCTGAGGGTGAAGCCCGAGGCGCCGGCGGCCCTGACGCCGCCCTACGAGGTCGCGTCGTACAACCTGGAGGCGGACGCGAACACGGTACTGCGGCTTTTGAACCGCCGGAGCGGCAGGTCCGAGGCGGAGAACCTGCTTTTCATCGGGATGAGGTGCAAGCGGGCGCACGGGTTCAAGTTCGGTGTGATATGCTGGGACGCGGCGGCTGGGAAGCAGCTGTGGCGGTCGGAGGAGATGAGGCTGGAGGGTACGAACGAGACGGGGTTCGAGGAGTGCGTGGTGAGAGACGGGCGCCTTATCGTATGGGGGCGGTCCGAGGTAAAGGCGCTGGACCTTAAGGAGGGGAAACAGCTCTGGCGGTTCATCGTGCCGTTCGGGTTTGAGATCGAGTACGCCGCTGGGGCGGGGGAGCTTCTGATTCTGAGCGGACGCGACCGGACGCTGGCGATCCACCAGTATGACGGGCGGGTGGTGTGGGAGACGGCGGAGACCGGCGCCCCGTACCGCGAACCTCTGGCGCGGGAGGGCGAGCTGATCCTGGTGCGAGTCAACCCCTCGGGCGTGGCCTTCAGAAATCTCGGGACCGGCCGCCTCATAACGCAGCAGGATGTCCCGGAACTCCTTCCCAACCGGGCACATCCTGTCCTGAAATCGGGCGGCGAGGAGACACCGCTTGGCTTCGACGGCCGCAACCTGTTGCTTACTGATGGATGGGACTACATAGTGCTGGACACGGCGCTTCACAAGACCAAGTGGCAGAAGCGCATCGAGGACGTGGACAGGTTTACTCCCCTGCCGCTGCCGTACCGGTTGTGGATATCGGGCAACGAACTGTACTGTCTGAAGCAGCAGTACGACACCGCGGCGGGCGAAATGCTCGACACTGAAACCGGCGCATACCTCTGGAAGAAGGTCGAGGACAAGAAGGAAGGCGTCGTCTACTCGGCCGCGTGGGACGGGAAGAACATCTACGGGATCCACTACGAGCCCGAACTGCGCTCCGTAACGCTGCTGGGCTTCGAACGCCGCAGCGGCAAGCAGGTCCTGTCGTGGACGAGGGGCAACTATGAGGCGCCGGAAGTCTTCATGGATCCGGAGATCCGCGGCAGGCACGCAGTGGTTACGGTGAAGGACAAGAACAGGTTCCAGCTTCTTGCCGTGAACGTTGATAAGGGCGAGCTCGATGCGGAGGTGTCGGGCGACGGTTCGGGGAACTTCGGCAATTACGGGGAGGCGTCCTGCGAGATACAGAGCCGGTTCCTCGGGTTGCTGACGGGAACGAGACTGACGGTTGGGAGGCCCAAATGAAGACGCACGGCCCGGCGTGGAATGCCGTCGCTGAAGCGGCCGCTGGCGCCGCGAGAGCGGTCAGGTGCGCCGTCGCGGTCGGGATCGCGGTAGCCTCCGCCGGGTGCATAAAAGTTGAGTGCACGGTGAGGATCGAGGAAGACGGGAGCGGGCGGGTCACGGAGACGGTGAAGTTCAGCCCGAAACTGTTGCGGCTGGCGGCCAACCTGGAAGGCGGGAAGGGAGCCGAGACGGCCGGGGTACTGCTGAGCGAACAGAGGGTCAGGGAGCGGGCGGCGTTGATGGGCGAGGGGGTATCGGTCGAAAGCTGCAGGATCGAAGATACGGCCGACGGCGGCAGGCAGGTCGCCGCCGTGTATGCCTTCAGGGACATAAACAGGCTCAAACTGTGCATGTTTCCGCTGGGGAAGGGATGGGAGTCTGGACACATCACGTTCCAGTACGTGGCGGAACGCAACCCGAAGGGGCATTTCTTCCATCTGAATTACGCCTTCGAGCATTGGCGCAGATCGGGGGGGCCGCCGACGACGGGAGAGAGCAAGGGACGGCCCTTCCTGCCCATATCGGAGACTGAGCTGCAGAAAGTCCGCCGGTTGCTGCCGGTCTTCAAGGACATGATCGAGGGCTTCACGCTGAAGGTAAAGGTGGAGATATACGATCGCGAGAAGTGGGCGAGCGTGACAAAGGGAATACATCCCAGCTTCTGGGGCTACGATTCGCCGCTGCTGGACGTCAACCGTTCCGGCGGCCGCGCCGTGATACTGGACATCAGGGACTCCGACCTTATGGACAACGACGACGCGCTGATGGTGCTTGTTCCCTGGCGGCAGACGGAGAACTTCGCCGATTTCCGTCTGCACCAGATGATCGGTTGTCCGTTGCCGGTACCTTTCTACATAACGGGCGGGATGCGATGGAAGGCGATACAACATGCGGAGAGCCGGGAATATCACTGAGTGGGGTCGTGCTGTGCCGGCCGGACTCCTGATACGCGCCGGAATGGCGGCTGGCGGGATCCCGCCCGCGCGCGGTGCTTTGCCGACGGGGGGGACGGCGTATGCCCCCGGACAGTCCGCTGCGCTCCCGCGTCCGCCGGCGGCGCGCCTCGTCCTTGCCGCCGCCGCCTTGGCTGCAGCCGGCTGCATGGAAATAAGCTACTACGTCAACCTGAAAGTGGATGGATCGGGACGCGTCGTAGAGACGCTCGTGTACGGTCCGAAGCTGATCCGTCTGGCGGAACAGGTCGAGGGAGGGAAGGAAGAACTGGCCAAGCTGACTTCCAGAGACCGCGCCCTGGAGCGGGCGAAGGAGATGGGCAAGGGCGTGACGCTGGCGGAGTTCAAGGTCGAGGATACGCCCGATGGCGGAAAGAAGCTTACGGCGGCATACTCGTTCGAGGATATAAACCACATCGCCCTGTGTCCCTATCCGGCCACGAAGAAGTGGCAGGGGGCGCGCCTGAGGTTTTCATACTGGGTCAGCCGCGACCCGAAACGCCGGCTGATGCATTTCGAGGCATACCAGACCAACTGGGGTAACGACGACAGCACCATTGACGGGCCGCTCGATCCGATCAGCGAGACCGAGCTTCAGAAGGTCCGGCGGCTGCTGCCGGTGTTCAAGGACATGCTGGAGGGGTTCAAGCTGTCGGTAGTCTTCCAGTTTGAGACGCCCGATCAGTGGGCCACGCTGACGCGGGGCGTGGCTCCCAGCGGCCATCTCAATCCCATAAGCCTTTCGGCGGGGAAGGTCGTTGTGCTCGATCTGGACGGGCGCGACCTTGCGGCGTGCGAGGATGCCCTGATGATCGTGGCGCCCTGGCGGCAGGAGGGGGCGGAGCGGAAGCTCGAGCGTGTGCTCAGGTTCCCGGTCCACTGGGGCGGCTTCTACTCGAAGTGCCGGCGGCAGTGGGCATACATCCAGTACGCCGACAGGAGGGAATATTACTGATCCATCCTCCGCGCCGCAGGAACGGCGGAGGAGGCCGCGGCCGGAAAAGCAATTGTTTGCCGCTCTCAGGCAGCGGCTACTGCAGGTGGCGCGCACGAACCGGGGCGACGACAGCGCGCCACGGACGGATGCGATCCATCCGCTGCGTCCCGGGGTAGTGGGCGGCAAACAATTGCCGGGAAAAAGCGGGGCGGCGGGAGGCAGACGGGAGCGGAAGCGGGGAGGCGCGGAAGATGAAAGCGAAACTGGCCGTCGCGGCGATTGGACTGCTCGTTCTGGCCTCCGGCATCGGAGGTGACGAGATACTGTTCCACGACGGACAATGGCTGACGGCGATGATAGACGGCGCCACGCCGGACGGGAAACTGAACCTGCGGCTGACTTCCGGCGAGACCAGGACGGTGGCCGTCGAGGACATCGTGGCCATATACTTCAAGGGGCGGGAAACCAGGAGCATACGCAGCGGGATGCAGGAGTTCCGGCTGGTGAGCGGCGACCGCATCCGGGGCCGGATCGTAGCGATGAAGGGCGACGACCTTCACATCCAGACGCATGCCGCCGGCGACCTCGTGCTGCCGATGGAGATACTCGACGGGTTCATTTCCCTGCCGATAGTCGGCAGATCCGGCCGCCGGGCTGAGCAGCTTTTCGAGGCCAGGCCGTCGGATTTCATCCCCTACGCCGACACGGTGCTCGACCGCCGGGCCACATCCTACGAGGGGGTCATAGAAACGGCCAACGAGAAGAACCTGAGGCTGGACCTGGACCGCATGATGCAGTCGCTGGACATGCCGATACTGTACCTGGCCGGGGTACGGCTGGCCGAGAAGGAGAAAATGAAGGCGCCGGGACTGCCGCCGAGGCTGTACCTCCGGATCCACGCCCGGGACGGCACGGCCGTGGACGGCTACCTGAAGGGCATACGCCACGGCATGTGGCTTCTCCAGCCGCTCTGCCGCGACAACCTGTGCCTTCCGTTTCCCGTCGAGGAGATGACGATGGTCGAGGTGCTGAACGGGCGCACGCTGTATCTCTCGCAGCTCTCGCCAGCCTCGGCCGAGGAGAAGACGATCCTCGCCCCTCCGCACCCCTTCAAGGTCAACGCCAACTGCCTCGGCGGGCCGATCGTCATCGGCTCGCAGGAGTATGCCTGGGGCCTGGGCGTTCACGCAAACAGCGCGCTGACCTACAGCCTCCACCGGAACTTCAAGAAATTCCACGCCTCCATAGGCGTGGATAAGCAGGTCGGCCGCAACGGATCGGTAATCTTCTCGGTTCACGGCGACGGGAGGGAACTGTTCCGCAGCGGGGTAGTCCGGGGCGGAGAGGAGGCGGTGAAGATATCGGTTCCGGTAGAGGGAGTGGACAGGCTCACGCTCAAGGTCGAATGCGGCGAGGATTTCGATCTTGGCGATTGCGCGAACTGGGCGATGGCGCGCCTGACGCGCGAGGCCCCGCCGGGGAAGGGCGGGTAAAAGGCGCGCGGCGGAATATGGCCCGGCGCGCCTGTCCCATCGGGGATGGGGATGTGTCCCGCGCCCGACCGGAGTCCGCGGGCCGTTCCTGGATGCTTCCGTCCGATCGGGATGCGTGCGGGTCCGGATCCCGTCAACCCGAGAGTCCGAAGGCGCTCCTTGGCGCAAGAGGGGCACGGCAGGAGGCGGGCGGCGATGTCGAACGGGCGTCGGCTAAGAGCCGATCCGAAACCCCCGGGCTTAGAGCTTATGACTCGGAGTGGACTGCTTTCCCGGCGGGATGTTTCTGGATGGGATCTGAAAGCGCCGGTTCCCGCTGCCGTTCCGGCGGCGCTTGTCTTGCTGGCGGCGGTCCGGATGTCGACGGTTTCGCATGAGGCCCGGGCGGAGGAATGGGAGGGGCCGAAGCTGAAGCCCGTGGCGCGGGAGGAGGTATTCGAGTTCGCGCGCAAGCCCGGGTTCAAAAAGGTCGGGAAGGACCGGTACGAGATAACGTTCGCGTCGAAGGGCCGTTGCGATGTGGCCGTGGCGATAGAAGACGGCGCGGGGAGGATCGTGCGGCATCTGGTTGCCGGGGTGCTTGGACCGAACGCGCCGGAACCTCTGAGGCCCGATTCGCTCGAACAGACGGTTATCTGGGATGGCAAGGACGACTTTGGCAAGTATGTGGAAGATCCGGACAGATGCGTCGCGCGGGTCGGACTGGGGCTGGATCCGGCGTTCGACAAGCTTCTGTGCTGGCACCCCAAGGATGTAATGAACACGCGATTCGTAAGCACTATCGCCGCCGACAGGGACGGCGTGTACGTGCTGGAGTGCTGCACCTTCAACAGGCTCAGGGTGTTCGACCACGATGGGAATTACGTCAGAACCCTGTGGCCGCCGGCAGGGAATCTGATCGAGTCGAAGGATCTGGACATACCGAAGAAGAAGGTGGAGTACACGGGGCGGGTTGTTCCTCAGCTGTGCGGGATGGGTGGAGTCGAACACCTCGGTGCGGTCGGCGACGCCAACTGCATGGCGGCGGCCGCGGGGAAACTGGCGTTTTTCACGACGGGCGCACATTCCCTGGGCAACGAACGCCACCTGCTCCGCATGCGGACGGACGGGACGACAGGCGGGGAGCCGATGGTGGGGGCGGTGTTCCGGAAGGGGTACCGGTCGTGCACAGGGACCGCGCACATTGCGCTGAGTCCCGACGGGAAATGGGTGTACGTCTCCGGTTTGAACAGAGGGCAGAAGCACGCCGACCACAACGAACGCGGTCCATACTATTGGAACACGGTGTTCCGCTTCGGATGGGACGAGAAGGGTCCGATCCTGGAGAAAGGCCCGTTCGTCGGCGAGGTGGGGCGCGACATGAAGGCCGGGACAGGAGCGGGGGACGACGAGCGGCGACTGAATTTCCCCGAGGGGATAGCCTGCGATGCGCAGGGACGCCTGTACGTGTGCGACTCGCTTAACAACCGCCTGCAGGTTTACGCGACGGACGGACCGGAGGGAAAACTGATAAAAAGCATACCCGTGCAGCAGCCGCAGGAGGTTGCGGTCCATCAGAAGACCGGCGAGATATACCTGCTGTGCTTCGGACGGCTGCGCGGGGACAGGCGATACGAGAAGCTGAAGGAGTTCAAACTGCTGAAGCTGGGGCCTCTGGATAATCCGGGCGTCCGGGTGGAGAGGAAATTTACACCTCCCGGCGACGTGCACGGTTTCGATCCTCTGTTGTGCGTGGATTCGTGGTCGGCTCCTGCGCGGGTCTGGCTTCTGGTTGCGCCCGGACATATACAGATATGGAACGACCGAGGGAGCGATGTCGAGTTGTACCAGGACTTCAGGGAGGAAGTGGCAAAGGCCGGCCTTCGGCCGAACGCATTCGGCGGGTACGGTTTCAACCATCTGGCTGTGGATCCCATTCGCGGGCATGTCTACTACGGACGGGGGTTGTGGGCCCGGCTCGATCCGGAGGGGCCGGGGAAACTGGTGCCCGTGAAACTCCCTCCGGCTCCCGGCATGGGCTGGCAGGACGTAACGTTTGATTACAACGGCCTGGTATACGTCAGGGCCCTGACCTGCCTTGCGCGGTTCGATCCCGCCAAGGCGGTAGAGCGCGAAAACGGCATCGAGTTCCCGTTCGAGGCGGAGGTTCCGTTCGACTACGGGGAGGAACAGAAGCTGCCCTGGAGCGCCAGGCCGCTGCGCGGCGTGATAAAGATAGCCGCCATGCCGGGCGCGAACAGTTTCGACAACGGCATATGCGTCTCTCCCCGCGGCGAGATCGCCGCGTTCATGAAGAATTACCAGGACTGGAAGACGGCAAAGGAAATGGCCGTTGAGTACGTCGAGATGCCGCCGATGGAGGAAGACCGTTACAGACCGAAGATATTCGAGGGGCGCTTCTGGACGTTTGGCGAGCTTGTGATGCGGTGGAACAAGGGTGGCGAGATGACGGGCGAGGATCTGGTCCCGGCGCTTCCGTCGGCAAGCTGCGGCATCCGGCTCGACCGGAACGGCAACATCTACGTCGGCATCGGGGCGAACATGTACATGGCGGACGGCAAGCGCCACCTGGCCGGGACGCTGGCGAAGTTTCCCCCGACTGGGGGCAAGGTTTACGGGAAGGGGGACATGGCCAAACTGAAGGAGCTCCCGAAGCGGCCGCCCGAGATGTGGACTTACGGGTGGGGCGATCTGTGGACGAAAAACTGTTACTGGCTGTACCCGGGGCTGGACCAAGTGCATTTTCTGGGGAATCCATATCCGTGTCTTTGCGCTACGTGCCGCTTCGACATGGACCTTTACGCGCGGTGTTTCGTGCCGAAGGCGTACCAGTTCACTGTCGGCGTGGTTGATACGAACGGGAACCCGATTTGCGATATCGGGCGGTACGGGAACGCGGACACGCGCGGACCGAAGGACAGTACGGTGAAGATCGGAGGGCCTGAAATAGCGATCGCGCACTGCTCGTACCTGACGGTCCTTTCCGACCGGTGGCTGTACATATGCGACGATGGGAACGGGCGGATCATCCGTGTGAAGCTCGGGTACAAGGCTGAGGAGCGTGCGGGGCTCCAGTAAGGCATCGGCGGACGCTGGAGTGCGCCGAGCCGGAAGGGTGAGGACTATGCAGGACTTTCGTGCGGCCGGGGTGGTACTGGCGCGGCCTGCGGCGGCGGGGGTCGCGCGGGCGCCTGGAGGGGCACGGGCGGCGATTGGCGCGGCGGTTTCCGCGTGGGCGCCGGTCTTGCTGTTCGCAGCGCAGGGCGGGTGGTACGCCCATTCGTGCCTGGGAAACGCGGCGCTGGCGGATGAGTGGGAGGGGCCGAAGCTGAAGCCGGTAGCGCGGGAAGAGGTATTCGAGTTCGCGCGGAAGCCCGAGTTCCGGAGGGTCGGGAAGGACCGGTACGAGATAACGTTCGCGACGAAGGGCCGGTGCGACGTGGCCGTGGCGATCGAGGACGGGGCAGGAAGGATCGTACGGCATATCGCATATGGTGTGCTTGGGCCGAACGCGCCGGAGCCTTTGAGGCCGGATTCGCTGGAGCAGACGCTCGCCTGGGACGGGAAGGACGATTTCCGGAGATATGTGGAGGAACCGGAGAAGTGCGTCGCGCGCGTATCGCTGGGGCTCAAGCCGGTATTCGACAAGGTGCTCGGATGGCATCCGAAAGATGTCATAGGAGATATCACCGGTCTGGCGGCCGGACCTGAAGGGGTGGTCGTAATTACGGGAGGAGGCTACTGGCAGTCCGTGAGACTCTTTAGTCACGACGGCGGGTACATCCGGACGTTGATGCCGCCGCCGGCCGACAAACTGGGCGCCATCGAGGGGCTTACTGGTGGTCTGATGCCGGTGCCCGGCCAGGAACCGGGCGTTCCGCGGCGCACGCGCTACGGCATAATCGCGCCGTTCGCGTTCGGGGGAAGGGCGGTCTCGAGCAACCCGGCCGTCATATCGAACGGCAGAGTGGCGATAGCCATCCACGGCGGCCAGCTTCCCAAACAGATCGTGCGTATCGGGACGGACGGGACTTCCAGGGGCGAAAGCGTTTCGGGGCCTGTGCTGGCGGATTCGAGGGAGAACTTCGACGGCGGCGGCGAGATGGCCGCGAGCCCGGACGGCAAATACCTTTACATCACCGCGATGGGCGCGAACGCCGAATATGACGGGCGCGGGCGGCTCAGGGATCTTAACTTCCCGAAGCGCGACCCCCGCCACGCGGTCTTCCGCGTGGAATGGAATCAGAAGGAGAAGCTGGATTGGAACCAGCCGTTCGCCGGCGAGGTCGGAAGGCCGCCGTACAGCAGGAACAAGAGCTACTACGGTGACGACGACCGCCACCTGGACACGCCCTGCGGGATCGCCTGCGATTCCCAAGGGCGCGTGTACGTATCCGATTACGGCAATAACCGTATTCAGGTCTTCAAGCCCGACGGCGCCCCGGCTGCCTCCATAAAGGTCCAGCGGCCCAGACAGCTTGCCATCCATCATAAGACGGGCGAGATATATCTGCTTTCGTACGACTGGGGCTACAGGGACATCCAGTTCGTCAAGCTCTCTCCGCTGCCGGATTCGAAGGAGATGTTTCGCGCGCCGCTGACGGTGAAGATCGGAGACACCGGCCCCGGCCACGACCTGGGCGATTTCAAGTCCATGTGGATGCAGGCGGGCTTCCAGATGTTGTTCTGCCTCGACTCCTGGGCCGACCCGCCGCGGATATGGTTGACTCTCGGCAAACAGCGCCTGACCAGGTGGGTCGAGAAAGGGAAAGGGTTCGAGCAGGAGGAGGATTTCGAGCAGACCGTAACCGGGGACGGATACCTGCCGCACGCCTACAACGGGTACAAGATGAACCGGATACACGTGGACCACATCCGGGGGGACCTGTACTATGTCAACAGCCTTTCCGGCACGATCCTGAAGATGCCCGCCGGCGAGGAAAAGAAGTGGCTGCGGGTTTTCCTGGGGCACCGCGCCGGCTGCGACGAGATGGCGATGGGCTGGGATGGGCTGATGTATGTTCGCACCGTCCAGTGGCTGGTGCGCTTCGACCCGTCCTCGCCGCAGCCGGCTGATGGACACAGGAAGAAAGAGGCCGACCTGGTAATAGAAATGGACAGGGAAGTGCCCTTCGACTACGGCGAGGAACAATTGATACCGTGGACCGGGGGGCGGAAGTTCCGCGGCGTACTGAAACTGCCGGCCCAGATACCCGGCAACGGCTTCGATCAGGGGATGTCCGTGACGCCGAGGGGCGATGTGCTGGCGCTGTGCAAGAACTTCCACCAGATCGCAGACCGTTTCGAGAGCAAGGGGACGACGATCCCGCCGCTGGAGAGCGACCGCTACAGACCGAAGATATTCCCCGGGCGCAAATGGGACTGCGCGGAGCTGGTCTTCCGGTGGGACAACCGCGGGGAGATGACCGGCGAGGACCTGATAGCCGCCGGGGCCGGTTCGACGGCGTGCATCAAGGGCGACAGATGGGGCAACATCTACATCGGGTTGAGCGCGCACCAGGTGGGGCCGGACGGCAAGCCGTGCGTCCCGACCCACAGCGGCGATACGCACGGGATAGGCGCCGTGCTGAAGTTCCCGCCGTCCGGCGGCAAGATATACGGCACATGGGGCACGCCGGCTGTTCTGAAAGAGATTCCCAACAGACCGCACGAATACGAGGTCGGAGGAGAGAAGCTCTGGACGAAAAACCTGCTCTGGTCATATCC
>JAOACM010000255.1 GCA_026417845.1 Planctomycetota bacterium
AGATGTGTATAAGAGACAGCTCTACGAATGCGCGACCGGCCGTCCGCCATATGTCGGCGGCAACGTAGATGACATACTGAAACAACATATAGATCCGCACAAGTCCGCGGAGGCGCCGAGAAACATCAACAAGAAGATATCCGTCTACACCAACCGGATGATAGCCTTGGGGCTCAGCAAGGATCCGGCTAAGAGATACAAGACGGCCCATGAACTGCTGATGGAGATAGCCCGCAACCCGCTCTATGAGGTGAACCTTTCCGACAGGAAGGTACGGGCCGCCATGCCGGCGGATGCTGGCGGCGGGCGGAGTTACGGAAGCCAGGCTTGAACGCTTCGAATCCCCAGCTCCTGTTCCCGGATGCCCCGACCCTGCTGCGCTTTCAGGACGCCTTCCGCGACAGGATAGGCTCGAGAGTGGACTACAGGCTGGAGGTCGGGAGCACCCAGGACGTGGTGCGCGAGGCGGCTGAACGAGGCGAGCCTCACGGTTTCGTATGCGTCGCCGAGAGCCAGACTTCCGGCAGGGGCCGGCGGGGCCGGGCATGGGAGGCGTCGCCTTATTCATCACTGTTATTCAGCATACTGCTGCGGGACGTTCCCGGGCGGGCCGCGGGGTGGATCGGTCTGACCGCGGCTTCCGCAACCGCGCGCGCCCTCCGCCAGACCGCCGCAGTAGAAGCCCGCGTCAAGTGGCCCAACGACGTCGTGGCCACCGGTGCCTGCGGGGTGTATCTCCCGGGACAGGATAGCGCGGATCCGGATGTGTCCGGCCGCGATCGAAACGGACCGGGAAACGGTCGGGAACCCGGAGGCGCCGGCACCGGTTCCACAGCGGCCGCTTCCGCCCATCTCAAGCATGCCCCTGGCACGACCCGCCGTACGCCGCGGCTCGGCACGGGGATCAGAAAAATCGCTGGCGTCCTTGTGGAGACGGCGTGGAGCGGAGGCGAGATCCGGCACGTCATACTCGGCATCGGCATCAATGTGCTCCAGCCGGCGGACAGGCTCCCCGCGAGGGCCCGCGTCCCCGCCACATCGATCCTGATTGAGACCGGGCACGAAATCAACCGACTGGGGCTGCTTCGGGAGACGCTCTGCCTGCTTGATGCATCCCTCGGTGCGCTCAGAAGCGGTGGCGCCACGTGGGAGGTCGAGCGGGCCAGGATTCGCCGGGAGATGGATTCGTGGTGGGGCGGCGCGCGTTTCGAGGTGGCGGCGCCGGGGGGCGAAGCATTCCGCGGCGAATACGCCAGCCTCGCCGATTCCGGCGCGCTCATCCTGCGGGTCGGAGAGAGCGGGACGATCTGCATATCCGAAGCAGAAGAAGTCAATCTCTGCGATACATGACATCCACCGGAGAGTGCCTGTCGGAGAGCACCGGGGCATCCTTCCCTTCGCGGTCAAGCTCGGCCGGCGATACTTTCGCCTCCAGCATATTGCCGGCGTGGTGCAGGAACGCCTCCGCGTCCACCTTCACTACAGGGTCCTTCCCCGAAACTCTTTCCTTCGCGATCCTGAGTATCTCTTCCTTTTTGATCGCCTTCTCCTCATCCGTGGCCGCTATTATCACGTTGATCATATCCTTTGTCCACCGTTCGCGATCGTACATCTTCGTGCCGAGGGGCAGCTTCGGGAAGGTGTACATGCTCCTGAAAGCTCCGCCCTCGCGGATGGTTTTGTAGGCGGACCTGTAAATCCGACCCTTGTCGCCGTCCAGGGCCGATATGACGTTGGCCATCAGCACCCCTCCGGGAGCCAGCTTCTCCCTGACCTCCGATATGAACTCCTTCGTCAGGAGGTGGAACGGTATCTGGCCTCCGCTCGAGTAGGCATCCAACATGATCACGTCGTACCTTTCAGCGGAGCGCCTGACGAGCTGCCTGCCGTCGCCTATGTGGACGCGGATCCTGTCGCCGGAGGCCAGCCTGAAGTATTCCCTGGCCATTTCCTCCACGTCTTCGTCTATCTCGAATACATCAACCGTGCAGCCGTACGCTTCGGCGAACTGCATCGGGAGAACACCGCCACCGAGACCGACGATGAGCACCTTTTTCGGCTTCGGGACCCAGATCGTCGCCAGATGCAGGACATCGGTATAGGTCACCGAATTGACGTACCTTTCGCTGTGCGCGTATATGCCGCTTTCCAGGTTCTCGTTGAAAAACATCTCGAGGGCCTGCGCGTCCCGGTCCTTTTCGTCCCAGGCGATGATCCGGAGTCCCTGGGAATCATAGATCGCGCCGAGGACCTGCTCGGCAATCAGTATCTGGTGATAAGGCGAGTCGCGGTAGGCGAGTATCCTGCTGCCCTTCCTGCCCCGCGGTATCTCCGCCGAATGAGCCCATGCCGCCGTGCCGATGCAGGCGCAGGCAAACATGACGCCGACGGCCGTCAAAGTCCCGCGGTCCAGTCCGCCGGAAGCCGAACGGAACAGGAGCAGGGATGCTATCGCGACGAGTATCAGCGCGATGCCGAAGGCCCGCAACACGTTCAGCACGTTGAAAGCGGGTATGAGCCAGAAGGACGTCACGAGCGTGCCGACTATGGAACCGGCGGTGGAGAGCGCGTACAGCTTCCCGGCCACGTTGCCGAGATGGGCGAGCGAGGATGCCTGGAGCTTCACCGCGAATGGGGAGACCATGCCCATCAGCAGGCACGGTACGGAAAACAGCGCCGCCGACGCCGCCAGCGATCCCAGGCGGAGACCAAGGTCAGCCCTGGCGATCGCGTCGCACAGCTCATAGCCGACCTGGGGCACGAAAAGCACCGATACCCCCGCCAGGCTCACGAGACTTGCCAGCACGGAGAAGCTCGGCTTCCAGTCCGCCAGCAGACCTCCCAGATAATATCCGATCGCCAGCGACATCATGAACAGGCCTATGAGGCTTCCCCACACGAATATCGAGGTCCCGAAGCTCGGCGCCAGCACCCGCGAACCGGCTATCTCTACCCCCATCAGAACCCCGCCGGAAACGAAAACTACCGTGCAGAGCGCCAGCGTGGCGTACCACGCCGCTTTCCCCGTCTCCCTTCCGGATACTCCCTCAGCCACTGCGCACCCCTCCTGTGCCATCGTAATTGTCTGCCGCGTTCAGATAAGGACGGCCACTCGCGGTGGTGCGCCCGGATGAGACAACAAGGCGCGGCCACGAATGAATACGCTCCGCCCGCTATGCCCCAACATACGGGACGGCAAACAATTACGTGCCGTTTGCTGTCAATCCTCCACGTCCGTCCGCGGCGCGGGGATCCCGTTCCAGCCGATGGCACCTTTCGCCGGATTCCCCTGCCGCCCGCGCCGGACCGCCGCCGATCTCCTTCTCTCCCACCGCCATCCGGATCGCGCGGCCATAGCGCGCCGGCCGGGCGCGCGCAGCCGCCAATCCGCAGTCCTGGCAGCGCTTCCGTCTCTCCGAGCCAGGCGAACGGTCCGCCGCACGTCGCCCGCGTTCCGCGCCGCTCTCCACCCAGGCACTCAAGGACATCTGCCCCTCGGCCGGACTGGAGGCCATCGGTCCATCTCCCTCGCCCGACCGACGATTTCCGGACCGACACCAGCCTTTTCGAGAAACCTCACGAGGGGAAAGCCTACCACGTTCAGGAAACTTCCCTCAAGCGATTCGATGAAACGATCCCCGTTTTCCTGAATAGCGTAGGCTCCGGCCCTCCCGTCGGCTTCACCGCTCGCCACGTATCCGGCTATCTCTTCACCGCTCATCACGCGCATCCGCACCCGGGTCTTTTCGGCGAAACTTTCCTCCAAGCCCTCCGGCAGCCAGATCATGGCCACCCCCGTTACGACCATGTGGGGCCGGCCGGAGAGCGTACTCAGTATACGGATGGCATCGCTGCGGCCAGAGGGCTTGCCTATGATCCTGTCCCCGCAGACGACTATGGTGTCGGCCCCGACGACCAGCGCTGACTGACCGCCCGCAACGTGAGCCGCGGCCACGGCCCGCGCCTTGGCGGCGGCCAGCGACAGTGTATATCCCTCCGGCGATCCTCCTCCCGGCTCCGGTTCGGACACATCGGGCGGGATCGCCTCGAAGGCGAGCCCTGTTTCCCGGAACATCCTTATCCTGCGTTCGGAAGAAGAGGCCAGGATCAGCCGCCGGGTTCTGTCGAGTTTCCGGCTCCTCATCCATCCCCATCCCGTTCCGTCCGGTCCGACCCGTCGTCGGAACCGCTCCTCCCGTCATTTCTCCCGTCGCGCGAAGGCAGCCTCCCGGTAATGGCGGCGATTGCCGCGGCCTCGCTGGTCAGGACGACCGTGCGGGCGAGCATATCCCCGACCCGCTGGACCTTGTGGGAAAGCAGCATGACCGGCAGCGCGCACAACGGAGCCAGCATCGGGTTCCTCTCGAAAAACCCTATCGCGTTCCGCACAAGGACCTGACCGAGCGTCGGCGGCGATCCATCCTCGCGCGCGACGCGAAGCCCCACGAGCAGCTTGCCCGGCGTGGCCATGACCATCCACTCGAAGACCGTCGTATAGGCCACCACTGTTCCGAACCATATCGTCGCCAGGTCCGCTTGGGCAGGCAGCATCCATTCCGCCGGGCCGCGCTGCGCGCCGGGAAGCAGGCTCGACACGCCGGTCGCGATCCCCAGCATAAGCGCGGTGTCTATCGCATATGCCGCCGCCCGGTCCAGGATACGGGCGAACACCTCCGCCTTCTCTCTCCGCCGCGCGCGACTCCACGCCACGACCAGCGCCACGGACAGCGTAAAGCCCGCCAGCAGCCCCCATGCCCAGCTCTCATGCTCGTAGGCCGGAATACCCCCGATACCGCCCAGAGGCGCCAGGTCATCGCCCTCGACCTTCCATCCCTCGATCTTCTGCGCGCTGCTGCGGAAGACGTAGTGCGACCCTCCGATCTCGACGTGGCCAACATACAGGGGCCTGAACAGGATGGCCCCCCCGGCCGTCGCCTCGATCCTCCAGTGCCGCACGAGACCTTCCGGACCGATCCTGAACAGGGTCACGCAGTCTCCCCCCCAGAACGTCCCGCTCCCACCCTGCAAGACCCCGGCGATCCTTTCCCCTTCCGACCACATCGCCGCGAAACCGCCCCCGGGCAGCTCCGCGGACCTGATCTCCGAGAACGAGGCGCCGTCAAAAGCGCAGTATTCGACCGGCATATCCGGAAGCTTCCCGCCCTTCGAGACGCCGCGCCAGGCCACCACGATCCTGTCCCCGTGCCGGAAGGCCATCAGCAGGAACGATTCGTGCGGGATTGGCGGCCCCCATACCACCTCCGGCGGGAAACTCCCCTCGCGGTATCTGGCCGCTCCCAGGCGGCCCTTCTTCACGTCCTTGCCGAACGTCCAGCACGCCCCATCCAGCACCTCCCCGCACTCCAGCAGCCCTTCAATCGGATACGCCAGCGACCTCCATGACGGCGGATCGCCGGTCAGTCCTATCACGGATACGCTGTTTTCGTGGAACACCAGCAATTCGTCGTCGGAAACCGTCGCCCCGCACGCTACGCCCGACCGCTCGGGTCCCACAGGAACCCACTGTGTCAGTCCGTTGTTCGCGGACCGGTATATCCGGAACCTGGGGCCCTGATCGAGGATGCCTGCGGTCTGCAGCACCAAGACGCACGAATCGCCGCGCTTCAGGGGAAAGACGGCCCCGTACCGGGGGGCCGTCGGATCGCAGCCGGAAAGGCACAGAAAAAACGCCGCCAAGATACCCGCGACGGGAACCGTCCGGCCGCCCATCCGCCGGGACCCGTTGCTCTGGGAAAGGCGCGCGCCGGGGACCTCGCAGTCGGGACGTCCCGGTCCGAGGGCCGGCTGGCGCCGGAGTGGAGGAATCGCCGCGGACGGCGGCCGGTCCGGGAAGGCGGTCCGGCTCACGGACGGCCGCCCCTTTCCGCTTTCCCAGGCGGCGGCACGACGGGAACGCCCAGCTTCACTTTGTCAGCTATCTCGCAAAACTCCTCGCGGCCGATTTCCTCCAGTCGCTTGCCGCGCGCCTTCAGCTCCTCGTTGAACTTTATCGCCTTCTCCTGCATCCGTTCGTGAGTTTCCTTCGAGCCGCCGAACAGGCCGAAGTTCTCGCCTCTGGTTACACGCACGTGGCCATCGTCGTTATCCAGACCCAGCCCTATCAGCCACGCTCTTTTCCCGCTGCCGGCGGGCGTCTTTTTGTTCTTCACTTCAACCTCTCTGTCTTTACGACCTCGTCCCCGGGATGCGACGGATCCGCCGTCAACATCAGCTGATCGAACCGCGGGCCATCCTCGCGGTTACGGATCTCCACGCGATGGATTCCCTTCGCCAGCCTGAACGTCCTCGGCTTTCCCGCCGAAAGTTCCGTCCGCCAACGCCACACGTCCCTGCCAGCCGACGCACGAGTCGTGGGGTCACCGGTCAGAACGCGGTACGGCCCGTCATCAATCCGGTAGAAGACGGAATCCCCGCAGGAATCCAGCCACCACGTCCTTATCCAGAAGAAGTACTCGCCATCTTCCGGCACCTTGACATTGTATACCGCCCGGCCGGGGAATTTGGGCTGATCTGAGACACGGACGCCCGCCGTCTTCCCATCTTCGCCGGACGGAATGCCCTTCGACTCTGTCCCGCACGACGGGCCGCAGCCGTCGCCGGCTCCGGTCCTCCCATCAACCTCGTAGGGGTTCGACTTGTCCGGTATCTCCA
>JAOACM010000256.1 GCA_026417845.1 Planctomycetota bacterium
AGATGTGTATAAGAGACAGGACTGTACCAGTTGAAGGACGGCACGAAGATATACCTGATGGATCTTTCCTTCGCCATGTCCGAGGGTGTTCCGGGTGGACTGGCCACGCCCAAGGCCGGCTACGTGGTGATGGTTCAACCTCGATACGTTGATGCCGTCAGCGGGCAGACGGGCGACTACCGGGATGGAAGCTCAAACATGACGGCCGGTTACGGCCTCTCCGCCGCCCCCTACATCTATGACTCCTCGGGCCGATCCAATTATCAGATCAACCTGCAGGGGACGGTTTTCCAGAAGGATTTCGGCGATTCCACGAGATCCGCCGCGGCGCATACCAACGTGTTTACCGCGTTGGATCCCAACGCCACGGACAAATGGGCGCCGTGCGAATGAATCCGGGCAGACGGATGGAACCTTCCGATCCGGGCGCGGTTCCTTCCTGTCGCATGCAGTGAAACGGCCGACACACATTTCCCAGCGGTCGTGCTCGAACCGGGCAATTGGCCTCGAAATCCTTATATGGACGCCCAGATGTGCAACTTGCCAGCGCGTAGACCTGTTATGCGCTTTTGGGCCCGATTTCCAGAGGAGGAAAGCACCAGAACAGACAGCTTACGCGCCGGCCGATTAAGGAGCTCCTTCCCTTGCGGAGCCTGGCAGTACATCGCATCCGCGATGCGCTTCCCATGAGACGATCCCCCGCAATGTCTTGATAAGTTCCGGCATCGTGGTATCCAATGTGGCTCGGCCGGCGGGGGGCCAGTCCGATCCGGATACTGATGCCGGGGTCTGGGAATTGGCGGGGAGGATACACCATGGCGCGTACGATGATAGGGATCGAGATGTGGCGGGACTATTCGAACAGGATGGACAGCCAGGCTTTGAAGATGTCCTTTGCCAGCCATCTGAAGTATTCCATGGGTAAGGACCACGTCACGGCCACTCCGCTCGACCTGTATTACTCGCTCGCCCTGGCCGTTCGCGACCGGCTCATAGACCGGATGATCCACACGCAAACGACCTACAACCGTCTCCGCGCTAAGCGGGTCTATTACCTGTCGCTCGAATTCCTCATCGGCCGCGCGCTCGCCAACAACATATTCAACCTGAAGTTCTGCGACACCGCGACCAATACGATGAAGGAGTTCGGGCTGAACCTGGAGGAGATGTGCGAGGCGGAGCCGGACGCGGGGCTGGGGAACGGAGGTTTGGGCAGGCTGGCGGCCTGTTTCATGGACTCCCTGGCCACGCTCGAATATCCGGCCTACGGCTACGGGATACGCTACGAGTTCGGGATATTCAGACAGGAGATTGCAGACGGCTTCCAGGTAGAAAGGCCCGATCAGTGGTTGCGGTTCGGGAATCCGTGGGAAATATGCCGTCCCGAGAACGCGATGGCGGTTCCTATGTACGGGCGGGTCGAGCACGGGGTGGATGAGAAGGGCAACTATTGCCCCCGGTGGGCGGACTGCCAGACGGTCCTCGGCGTACCCTACGACATGCCCATTGTCGGCTACGGCAACAATACGGTCAACCTGCTGAGGCTGTGGTCGGCGAGGGCATCGCGCGAGTTCAACCTGCAGATATTCAACCACGGCGATTACGTGAAGGCGGTCGAGGAAAAGAACGCCTCGGAGACCATATCCAAGGTGCTCTATCCGAACGACAATGTCATAGAGGGCAAGGAACTGCGGCTCAAGCAGCAGTGGTTCTTCGTCTGCTGCACGATTCAGGACATAGTCCGCAGATACAAACGGAACCACGACACGATGGACGCCTTTCCCGACGAGGTCGCCATCCAGCTCAACGACACCCACCCCGCGCTGGCCGTCGCGGAGCTGATGCGGACGCTGGTGGATCTGGAAAGGGTTCCCTGGGATAAGGCGTGGGAGATGACGCGGGCCACGATAGGCTACACGAACCACACGCTGCTGCCGGAGGCGCTGGAGAAGTGGCCGGTTCCGCTCATGGGCCGCCTGCTGCCAAGGCATCTGGAGATCATATACGAGATCAACCACCGCTTCCTCCAGCAGGTCGCGGCGCGCTTCCCCGGCGACAACGACAGGATGGCCAGGATGTCGCTGATCGAGGAGGGCGCGGAGAAGCAGGTCAGGATGGCGCATCTGGCCGTTGTCGGAAGTCACTCGGTTAACGGCGTCGCCGAGCTCCATACCGAGCTGCTCAAGACGCAGGTCCTTCCCGACTTCTACGCGATGTTTCCGGAGAAGTTCAACAATAAAACCAACGGAGTCACGCAGCGCCGCTGGCTGCTCCAGGCCAACAACCGCCTGGCCGCAATCCTGAAGAAGCGCATAGGCGAGGGCTGGGTAACTAACCTGTACGATCTGAAGAGGCTGGAGGCGCTGGCGGACGACGGCGGTTTCAGAGATGAATTCATGGCCGCCAAGCGCGCCAACAAGGAACGTCTGGCGGCGCTGGTCGAGCGCGAGACCGGCGTCAGGCTCGATCCCGGCTCCATTTTCGACGTCCAGGTGAAACGCATCCACGAATACAAGCGACAGCACCTGAACGCCCTCAGGATCCTGATGCTCTACAACCGCCTGAAGGCGAATCCGAACATGGATGTATTCCCGCACTCTTTCATATTCGGAGGCAAGGCCGCGCCGGGGTATTACATCGCGAAGCTGATAATAAAATTCATAAATGAGCTGGCGCGGATAGTGAACAACGACCCGGCAGTGCAGGGAAGGATCAAGGTAGCCTTCGTGCCGGACTACAATGTTTCGCGGGCCGAGGTCATCATGCCGGGCGCGGACGTGAGCGAGCAGATATCAACGGCCGGCATGGAGGCATCCGGCACCGGGAATATGAAGTTCACGATGAACGGCGCCCTTACGGTAGGCACCCTCGACGGCGCCAACATCGAGATCAGGCGGGAGGCAGGGGAGGAGAATTTCTTCCTGTTCGGGCTGACCGCGGAGGAAATAGCCGCGCTCCGCGGGCGCTACAATCCGTGGGACATATACAACAGGAACCCGGAGGTGAAGGCGGCGCTGGACATGCTCAGGTCAGGGGCTCTTTCTCCATCGAACGAGGACCTGTTCCGGCCGCTCTACGACTCGCTGCTGACCTACGGGGACAGGTTCTTTGTGCTGGCGGACATCGAGTCGTACGACCGGAAGCACGTGGAGGTCGAGGCGGCCTACAGGGACAGGTCGAAATGGGCGCGCATGGCCATCCTGAACGTGGCCAGGTGCGGCAGGTTTTCGAGCGACAGGACGATAGAGGAGTACGCCAGAGAGATATGGGATCTGAAGCGGGTCCCGATAAGCCTGCCTGGAGATACGGCCGTAGACCCGCACGCGCGGCCGGGGATGCCGGTCTGCATCCGGCAGGAGAAACCGGGCCGGTGACGGCCTGCGGGGACGATGCCTCCACGGTCGCGGCACCTGCGGCATTGGGCCGCGAGACCGGATGGAATTATCCGGGATGAGGATAAAGGTTACCGCGGACATACCGTTCGGTAACGCCTGTGGAGTTTCCGTGGCGGATTCTCCCGGCGGACCGGTCGTGTCGTTCGAACCGCACCCCCACGGCGGGCCGGAGTGTCTGTGGTTCTGCTTCCGTGTGATCTGCTCGAAAGGCAGGGCGCGGGGGCGGACCGGAGGCGTGGCGGGGGGAAAGTCGCTCCGGCTGGTCTGGACAAACCTCCAGAACGCTCTCGGCGGCCTCCCGCCGGAGAAGCTGAGACCCGTGATCCGGGCGGACGACGGCGACTGGGAGAGGCTGCCGCCCGGGACGGGCGAGGTGCTCCCCGATGGAAGATGCAACGCTATCTGGACCATTCCCGTCCCCGGAAAACATGCTGATGTGGCCTTCTGTTATCCTTACGGCGCGCCGGAGCTGGAGGCGCTTTTGCGTGAGACAGGGGGTTACTGGAAGGCCGACAGGATAGGATCGAGCCAGGCCGGGCGGCCGCTCCTGAGATTGAGCAATTCGCCGGGCGAGAAGGGGAGCGGCAGGCCGGGGTTGTACCTGGTCGCGCGACAGCATTCGGGCGAAACGCCCGGATCGTGGGTCCTGGATGGCTTCCTCCGCCGCGTAGCGGAGCGCGGCGACCGGGCGCCGCTGGTCTGGGCGGTTCCGCTGGCGAATATTGACGGCGTCGAGGGCGGAGATTACGGCAAGGACAACTTCCCCTACGATCTGAACCGGGCGTGGGGCAATCCGCCGATGCGCCACGAAACGCTGGTATATCAGCGCGACATGAAAAGGTGGAAGGAGCGTTGCCGTCCCATCCTGTGCGTGGACTTCCACGCGCCGGGCGGGAGCGAGAACGACGGCGCATACCTTTATCTGCCCAGACCCGACGGATTCCCCGATGCCCACCGGGCCGCTTCGGAATGGGCTTCGGCAATCGCCGCCGGACTGACGCGCGAATATGCTTCCGAAAAGTTCGCCCGCGTAGCGGATTACGCCTCGCGATGGGAAACCCCGACCTTGACCGCCTTCTGCGCCTCGGTCCTGAAGATCCCGGCCTTTACGATAGAGACGCCGTACGGCTCGGTCGGCGACAGACAGCTGACACGGGAGGATTACCGCGCGATCGGGAGCAGGATGGCGGATGTCGCGATCGAGCGGGCGTGGAGGACGCGGCTGGAGTAATGTTCCCCAGTCCGGCCCCGGCTGGCCGGGCGAACCGGATCTCTCCTGACCGCGACGCGCCCTGCCCGCGGGGCACATCCAGGGATGGAGCGCGGATCCCGCCGGTCGCGGCAGGGGGGGAAGACCGGAAGCAAAGACCGGATGTTTATCTTCTCGTTCGACTACCCGCCGCTTGATGGCGGCATAGCGCGCCTGTGCTCGGAACTGGCCGCCGGGTTTTCGCGCCGCGGCGTCCCGACGGAAGCGCTGTCGAAGCTCCCCGGCGCCGGATTGGATTCCACTATCCCCACGACCCGGGTGACGCGCCTCCGGCCGCTGATGGAGGCGTCGGCCTTCCGGCACCTGCTCGCGCGCCGGCGCAACGGGCCCGTCGTATGCGGGCTGTGGTATCCGGAAGGAGTTCTGGCGATGCTGGCCGGTGCCCGCCCGCGCGTGGTGCTCGCCCACGGATCCGAACTGATGCCCGCGCGGGCTGCCTGGCGGCGGGGATTGTGGCGGCGGATGCTGCGCCGGACGCTTCTCGGAGCCGATCTTGTCGTTGCCAACAGCGGATATACGAAGGGGCTGGTCGAGGCCGCTGCGCCCGGCTGCCGCGCCGTCGCCATACCGCTCGCCGTGGACCACATTCGCTTCTCGCCTCCGGCCGGGCCCGCCGGTCGCGCCGCTAGCAGGGCCAAGTTTGGTCTGGACCCCTCGAAGCGGGTCGTACTGACCGTGTCCCGTCTCAAGCGCTACAAGGGACACGAGACGATCTTTCACGCTCTGACATCGCTCGAAGAGCCTGTCCGCCGGAACTTCCTCCTCCTGGTCGCCGGGCGCGGATCGGACGAGGCCGCGCTCAGGGATGCGGCCGCGCGGCTCGGCGTGGCCGATATGGTGCGCTGGCTGGGCTACGTGCCCGAAAGCGATCTGCCGGACCTGTACCGGGCGGCGGATATCTTCGTCCTCTGCACCAGGGAGGATCCGGAGCGCCAGGAGGTGGAAGGATTCGGCCTGGTGTTCCTCGAAGCGCAGGCCTGCGGGACTCCGGCCGTCGGCGCGCGCACGGGAGGCATTCCGGATGCGATACGCGACGGCGATGGCGGCTTCCTGATCGCCCAGGACGACCACGCGGCGCTGACGGGCATCTTCAGGCGCCTGGCGGAGCGGCCGGGAGAGTTCGAGGCGATTGGACGCGCGGCCCGGGCGCGGATCGAGCGCGAGTGCACATGGGACGGGTACGTAGAACGCTTCGCGCGCGAACTGGAGGCGGCGGGGGTAGCACTTGGCTGAAACAGGCGTCACGGTGGCGGTGCCGACGCTCAACCGGGGCAGCTTCCTTTTCGGCTGCCTCCGGGACCTGCTCGCGCAGGACCACAGGCCGCTGGAGATACTCGTCGTGGACCAGTCGGCCGAAACGCCGGCGGAAGTCGCGCGCCTGGTCGCAGGGCACTCCGACATCGTATCGTACCACAAGGTGGGATTCCGCGGGCTGCCCGAGGCGCGCAACTACGCCTGGCGAAAGGCGCGCTACGAGGCGATAATCTACGTGGACGACGACATCCGCTGCGGCCAGCGCCTCGCAAGCGAGCACCTGCGCGCGCTCTCGATCCCCGGCGTCGGCGTCGTAGCAGGGGGGATTGACGAGGCGAACAAGCCGCCGGACATGGCGCCGACGGGGCGCTTCTGCCGGTGGACTGGCGCACCGTCAGCCGGATTCGGCGCTCATGGGGAAATGTTCGTTGAGCACGCGAAGGGCGCTAACTTCTCCGCCTGGCGCAGCGTCATCGAAAAGGTCGGCGGATTCGACGAAGCGCTGAACGTTGGCGCGGCCCTGTACGAGGAGCTGGAGTTCTGCCTGCGGGTCTCCCGGGCGGGGTGGAAGATATATTTCAACGGCGCGGCGCGGCTGACGCATCTGGCGGCGCCGTCCGGCGGCTGCCGTGTCGAGGATGTCCCGCGATATGTGCGGGCGCTGGCGCACAACAGGGGAATCCTGATCCGCAGGCACATAAGTCTTCCGCTGTCTCTTATACACATCTCCGAG
>JAOACM010000257.1 GCA_026417845.1 Planctomycetota bacterium
CATCAGGATCCAGCGCCGTAAGGAAGACAACCCATGGGAGCCGCACTCCGGCCGCCACGCCACGCCCTTTAGCCACGAGGGCAGCCTTGGCGCGCATACCGGAGGGGATCAGGGCGGCAGATGTGATGTCGCCGCTCCCGAAATCCTCGATGAAGGCCATCCGTATCCTGTCCAGCAGGCCAGGAAACTCCCGCCGCTTCACGATATCCTCGCCTCGCCGACGCGCCTCGGATGCGGTCGGGGTCTGGAACGCGAACGGGTTTTCCGCCTTGCGCGACGCTCCCGTTCCGCCAGGGCGGAGTTCTAAGGGCCGCCCTTTCCCCAGACCGCTCTCCCGTTTATCTAAAAGCCTATCCAAAAACTCCCGCCCCGCCGAGCAGTGGGAATCGCTGAGCGTATAAGCTCCGTGCCGGAGGTTTTCGGACAGGCCCTGAGCTCTGTCCTCACGCCCCCCGCTTTAACCTCCGGCCTTATCCGGCATCGCGTTCCCCTGCCGGGCCGGGGGACGGACGAAAAAGGGAATGCGCGACGGGGAACGGGGAACTGAAGGGGCTGACCGGAGACTCCCCAGCGCCTTGGACCCATCGCCTTATCTCCCTGCCCCTCCATCCGGGATGTTCTGCGGACAAGGCTTTTGAAAAATGCCGGGCCATCGCGGGACTGCAAGGGACGGCCCGGAGGCCTCAGATGCGTATGCCCGCGGCTGACTGAAGAAACGGCGCCGCGGGTTAAGTGGCCCCCGCCCCCCCGATCTTTTCCTGGGCCATCTTCGCCCACTTCGTGCCCTTGTAGTGCTGGATTACGGTGTTGTACATTTCCCTGGACCGTTTGAGATACGTCGCCTGCAGGTCCTTGAAATCCGCGAGCTGGCGGAAGCACTCTCCGGCGTGAAAGAGAGCCTCGGCAGCCAGCGACGGCTGGGATTCCGAATACAGCACCGGAACCCGCAGGAATTCCAGCGCGGCGTCGAGCAGCTTTTCCCTGGCCTGCTCTCCTGAGAGTTTCCTGCCCTCGATCAGAAGGGAATGCCCGACGATCAGGTGCGCTCCGGCCATCACCTCGTCCGTCGCCTCTCTGTCCTCAAGCGCCTTCATCGCCATTTCCTGCGCCTTGCCGGTCTTGTCCCTCGCGATCAGGCAACGGGCCTGCCCCAGGAATGCCTTGGGCTTCAGCATTTTGGCGAAGTCCTCGCCTGAGGCGGTTACCTTTCCGTATCTCTCATACGCTTCGTCGTACCGGCCCTGTGCGAAGGCGGAGTCGCCGCGAAGCAGTATTCCGTACAACTCGTGCACGCCTCCGATCTTTTCCAGTTCGGCGGCTACCGTATCGGCCTCCTTGTACTTCTTTGCGCCAAGGTAGGCTTCCACGAGCTTCATCGAAACGTCGGGCAGCAGCCGGGATGTCTTGAAATTCTTCCTGAAATTTTCCAGAGACGCGACCGCGTCGTCGAACCTCGCGAGCCTGAGCTGGCATTCCGACCGGTAGAAGTGGAGGTAGGGCCTGGCCATGCCGGGGATGTCTTTTTCCAACTCCGGAGCGACGCACTCGTCAAGCAGATTCAGCGCCGTCTCGTAGCTGCCGGCCTTGAAGCTCTGTACGGCGTTTATGGCGGTCGGGTTGACTGGATGTATATAAACCTCCTTTATTTCCTGGTTGCGGAACGACATCTTCCCGCCAGCCGGCAGGTTCAGATCCACGCCATTGGCGTCATCCTTCGTGATTCTACCGGTGTGCTTTTCACCTTTCCTCGTAATCACGTAATCGCCGGCTTCCGCCCACGCGCCCAGCGCTACGAGGACGAAAGCGATACGTGCCGACCGGCCCAGCTTTCTTCTCATGATTTTCCCTCCGATCTGCCATTCCGCCCCGTATGGAATGACCGGCCGGATTCGCCGGCCTGTGCCCTACCCTCTTCATCCGCTCGCAGGATACCTGCATCCGCCCTCCCGTTCAAGCAGCATATGGCGCCTGGGTGCATGGCCGTAGCTGCCAAGTCGGATACGGACTTCCAGAAGCGCTTCGAGGGGGGAGGATGGCCCGCTGTCGCCTCCCGCCCGTGTCTCCGCGGATTACCTCCGACGGCTCTCAAATCGCCTGATTGGCACCCGCATTTACGCCCATGCACCTTGCGCCTTCAGGGCATCGGGTGCATTGTCGTAATCGCAGGGCCCTGGAGCGGCCTCTGGGGAGGCGCGAGCGGGCGCATACCCGATCCGCGCCCTTCGAACCGGGCGGACGGCAGACGAAGACGGACCATACCTTCAGACCCCGTACATTCCGAACTCCGCGGTTGCGGCCGTGCAGCCAAGCCGCCGGACGTCCCGCGGCGTGTGCCTCCGTCCGGTCCAGGCCGCCGGATCACAGGCGTCCAAGTGCCGGACTTGGCCGCACCGGTTTCGAAAGCGCGGTCCGCAGCTGTTCCACCCGGTCCCACGGCGTACGCGCCGGATCGCTCGACGGATCGCGTCCAGCCGGCTCCCCCGCTTTATGTAACGACTGATTCCGGAGCGACTTGCGTATTTTCCGCACCGCCGGCCCCGTTCCCATCCGGCGCCTCCGGTTTTTCCTCCGGCGCGTTTCCCCGGATAAGTACGGTGCATTCTCCCCTGGGCGGGTTGGCGGTATAGTGGGCGATCAGTTCCGACAGCGGGCCCGAGCGTATGTCTTCGTGAAGTTTTGTAATCTCGCGGGCCACGCATGCCGGTCTGTCGCCCATTGCGGCCCTGATCTCGACCAGAAATGCCACGAGCCGGTTGGCTGGAATGTAGAATATGAGGGTTTCGGGCCTGTCCCTCAGATCGGCCAGCATTCTGGCCCGCGGGCCCGGCTTTTTCGGCGGGAAGCCGCGGAACAGGAACGCGTGCACCGGAAGACCGCTCGCGCTGAGCGCGCATATCGCGGCGCAGGGGCCCGGCAGCGGGATGACCGGTATGCCCTCGGCCCGGCATGCCGCTACTATCCGGTATCCCGGGTCCGATACCAGCGGCGTGCCGCCCTCGCTTATCAGCGCCACCTTTTCCCCGCGCCGCAACCGTTCCAGCAGGTGCCCCGCCGCCCGCGCCTCGTTATGTTCGCCGTAGCTTACCGTCGGCTTGCCCGGAAGCCCGAGCCCGGCGAGCAGGCGCCTGGCGGTCCGCGTATCCTCGCAGGCTATGACGTCGCATCCGGCCAGCGCCTCCACAGCCCGCCGCGTGATATCCTTCAGGTTCCCGATCGGCGTAGGCACTATCAGCAGCGGCATTTTCCGCCCCTATCCCCCGGCGGCCGGCGCGGCCCCGGTCCGTACCGTTCCGCCACCCGCGGCCCCGCCAGGCTTCGTCATGCAGACTTCGGTCCCGCCGCGCACGGTCCGGCGGGCGCGGTCCCATCCGGTGCTGCTTTGTCGGGCCCGGCCGTGCCCGGCGCATCACGTCCGAAAAGCGCGAACCATATCGTGCCGGCAAGACCGCACGCCGATGCCGCCAGCAGGTTGACATCCGGCGAGATCACCCACAGATACGCCCCGGCAAAAGCCCCCAGCGATACGACCGAATCGCGAACAAGGTAGTACGCTCCGAATGTGGCGGCCTTCCTGCCTTCAGGCGCAAGCTCCATTATGAGCGCCTTCCGGGTCGGCTCGCCGAACTCCTTCAGCCCCCTTATTACGAATGCGACGATCAGCAGCGGCAGCGTCTTCGCGACCAGCAGGGCGGCCGGGAAAATCGTGAAAAATCCGAACGTCGCCACGACGAACGGCTTCTTGTTTCCCCTGTCGGCCAGCCAGGCCACGGGGATGTACACGAGCACCGCCGTCGCCATTTCCACCGCGGTCAGCACTCCGAACTCGGCTCCGCTCCTCCGGCATACGTCCATGCACCATATGGCCAGATAGGCATACGGCATCTGCTCGCAGAACCTCACCAGAACGTCAGATACGAGCAGCGATTTCAGCGGCACCGGCATGCCGATGATCAGGAGCAGCGGATTGCCCTCCGCCTCTCCACCGGCGTCCTTCCGCTCCTTTATGAGTTTCTGCTGGAGCGCGATGGAGAGAACTCCGAGAGCCAGAGCGAAGCAGAACGCCAGCCTCACCCCGGCTTCCCTGCCCCATGTGTCTACGAAGATGCCGCCGAGGATCGGCCCCAGCGCCATCGGGATCCGCCTGACCAGCGAATGCATGGAGACGCCCATCGTCCGCTTGTTCTTCGGCAGGACGTCCGCCACAAGGCTCATCGTCGCCGGCAGCGATATGGCCGTCCACGAAAGGAAAAGGAACGAGCCGAGAAATACGGCCCACCAGGCCGGAACCGCGATCACGATCGCATAGCCGGACATCGCCAGAAGGTTGAAGACGAGCAGGGCGCGCTTATAGCCGAGCCGGTCGGACAGATAGCCGCCGGGGAACGAGTACAGCGCACTGAGAAGATTGTCGAGGGCATTCAGGATGCCGGCCATCTCGAGGCCGGCGCCGAGCGCCACCAGGTAGACCGGCAGGAAGCGCTCGGCCATCTTCTCGCCCATGCCGACGAGCACAACCATCGCCCGCAGCGCCGCGATGGATCGCTTAAGCCCCAGAAATTCGATGACCTTCCGGAACTTTTCGCGCATTGGGAAATGGCCCCGTTGAAGTTCCCCGGAGGGCGAATCGCTGCGACGCCACTCCCGGGATACGACGAAGCCGCATGATACATACCGTTGCCGGAACGCGCCATGGTGTTTGTTCCAGCATTGAGGCACAAGCCGCTGAGGGAAGGGCACGAAGGCGATCGCCGCAGAGGCGCGACCCGGACGGCGCCGGCCCGGCTCCGGTCTCTGGGACGCTGGGATACCCGGCCTCCGGAACAGGCCCTCCCCAAAACCGTATCCTCGTACGGGAAAACCGTTCGAAAGCGCGGCGATAAAATTTCGTGCCACTGCCCGGCGGCCCGGCGGGGCACATGGCCGCAACTGCTGGGAGCGCGGACGTCATACCCGCCGGCGTTCGTCCCCCGCAGATGGCCGGGGAAAACGCGGCGTCCAGCATGACGCTGCCTTGTATCCGCCCTGCGCATCCGCGGTCACGCGCCACGGCCCGGCGATCCGGCCGGATAGCCGCTTGACAGCTCCGGCCGGCAGGGATAGAGAAACGACCGGAGACGAGGTCGCTGGGACTTCCGCTGAACAACGCGCGGGTTCCGGGGGAGCGTCCGGCGGGAAGGGGTTCGGTCGTTTTCCGGCATTCCTGGAGTCTTCCCGCCCGCTGGTTCGGCGCAAGAACCGAACCAGAGTAAACGCGCCGGCGCACAGGCGGCCGGGCGTTCCGGCGGCGGATGTCCCCCTTGGCGGCCGGCGCGGATTCCGGCACAGGAGAGTGGCGACTCATGGCCGGATCCGGGGAACCGCGGAAAAATGGGGATTCGATCTTGGAGGCGTCACACATGAAGAAGTACGTGTACTTTTTCGGAGGCGGGAAGGCCGAAGGAGACGGCAGCATGCGCGACCTGCTCGGCGGCAAGGGCGCCGGGCTGGCCGAGATGACCAACGCGGGGCTTCCTGTTCCCGCGGGGTTCACCATAACGACCGTGTGCTGCGACCTGTACTATAAGGCCGGCAAGAAATGGCCGGCCGGCCTGGAGGACGAAGTCCGGAAGAACCTCGCAAGGCTCGAAAAACTCATCGGCAAGAAGCTTGGCGATCCGAACGACCCGCTGCTGGTCTCCGTCCGTTCAGGCGCCGCCCGCTCGATGCCCGGCATGATGGAGACGATCCTGAACCTGGGCCTGAACGACGCCTCGGTCGAAGGGCTGGCGAAAAAGACGAACAACCCGCGGTTCGCGTGCGATGCCTACAGGCGCTTCATAACCATGTACGGCTCGACGGCCATGGGCGTTCCAAGGCACGAGTTTGACGAGGCCTTCGAGCGGATCAAGGAAACCCGGACCAGGCCGCGCCTGAACGTACCGGCCGGAAGGAAGGTTGCCGATCCGGACGTCAACGAAGCCGAACTCAGAGAGCTGATCCCGGTCCTGAAAGATATTTACAAGAAGCATACGGGTGAGGATTTCCCGCAGGACCCGTGGAAGCAGCTGGTCGGCGCGATCAACGCCGTGTTCGCATCGTGGAACGCCGAGAAGGCCGTCACCTACAGGCGCGTCGAGAAGATCACCGGGCTGCTCGGCACCGCCGTCAACGTGCAGCAGATGGTATTCGGCAACATGGGCGAGGACAGCGGGACCGGCGTCTGCTTCACCCGCGACCCCTCTTCGGGCGAGAACGTCTTCTACGGCGACCTGCTGATCAACGCGCAGGGCGAGGACGTTGTGGCTGGCATAAGGACGCCGATGAAACTGGCCGAACTCAAGGAGAAGATGCCGAAGGTCTACGATCAGCTGTGCGATGTCCGGGAGAAGCTCGAGCGCCACTTCAGAGATATGCAGGATCTCGAGTTCACCGTCGAGAACGGCAGGCTGTACATGCTCCAGTGCCGCACCGGCAAGCGGACTCCGCAGGCCGCCTTCAAAATGGCCGTGGACATGGTCAACGAGAAGCTGATAACGAAGGAAGAGGCCGTCATGCGGATAACCGGGAAGGATATCGAAGGACTGTTCTACCCGGTGATAGACCCGAAGATCCCGGTCGAGGATCTCAGGAAGGCCAGGCTCGCCACGGGCATAGACGCCG
>JAOACM010000258.1 GCA_026417845.1 Planctomycetota bacterium
AGATGTGTATAAGAGACAGGGGCCTGCGATACCGCTATCACCCTGTGCGCGCAATAAGTCCCGTGACGTTCGATATCCCTGATGCGGGCCGAAGGACCGCCGTAAAAATTGTTCCCGCAACGGCCATATTCGGTCGAGTGCATCGTAAGTATCATCCTGCGGCCCTTCGCCTGACTTATCCATACGGCCGCCTGCGAGGCCAGCCAGTCGTGGGCGTGGACGATATCGAAACCGCCAGTTACGCATTCGGTCTCGTGGTGAAAATGCGCGAACGACCGGCACATGTCCATTACTTCGTCAACGAAGCTTGGCTGCAGACGGAAGGGGCAATAGTGATAGCGGACGCCGTATATTTCCTGGTAACCCGGCGCGGGTCCGGAGGCGCGGGTAAATACGTGCACCTCGTGACCCCGTCGCTGGAGCGCCGCGGCAAGTTCGGTGACGTGCACCGCCACCCCGCCGACGGCGATGGAGTGCAGCGATTCCCACGCGAACATGCCGATGCGCATAAGGCCCTCAACGCACGGCGCATGCCTCTTCAAAGCATACGCGCCAGCCTCATCATCCCCGTATTCTTCTGATCGGCAGCTGTATCCACCAGCGATTACGACTGAGCCGGTATTAATGATACCAGCCGCCGCCTCATGCACCAGTGCAGCCCGGGAAACCCGGGGTGCGTGATCTTATTTGTGGCACCCTTGGGGCAGCATATGGTAGCGCCCGATTTCCATGTATGTCAGGCGCCAGGCGCGCCCTTGGATGGATTCCGGCTGCTACTACGGGGACGTCTTCTGGCCCCTCAAACACTCTATCTGATGCGCCGCAATCCCGGTCACGCATCGGGAAACCAAGGGTGCATGGCCGGAACTTCTGGGATCGCCAGCATCCCTGCCCGCATTCCATCTTATGAGTGGAGGAGGGGAAACGCAGTATCCACTTTTCGGAGCGTAATTGGTTTCGATCCAATATGTTACAGCTACAGCGCATGAGAACATCCTTTTATGTGGCACAATTGTTATCCAAGCAGGGCATACCACAACAGGAACCGCTTTCCTTAACGCGACAAGCAATTACTGCGTTCGTTCGCTACGGTCTTCAGGGCGCTATGCTGATGTTGTCGCCAAGCTTATCGCCGATCGCCAGCAGCCTGTCCCTGTCGTAAATCTTTTCCGCGCGGCTCGATGCCACCTGCGGAAAGGTGCCGGAAAGCGCTATGGCGTCCACCGGACATGCCTCTTCGCACATCCCGCAATATATGCAGCGCAGCAGGTCTATTTCGAAGCGCACCGGATACTTCTCGCGATCCTTCCATTCCGGAGGCGCCGCCCCGGCCTCTATCGTTATGCACCTGGCGGGACAGGCTGCCGCACACATGAAACACGCCACGCATTTGACCCGCCCCTTCGCGTCGCGTTTCAGATAGTGCTCACCGCGATACCCCTTCCTGGGAGGCAGAGATTCCTCCGGATATTGGACGGTAAAACTTCCCCGGCGCACCAGCCTGCGGAAGGTGTGGGCCAGGGCCTTGACCGTCTCCGCCAGCAGCGCCACGGGCGATACGGCGATCCATCCCGCCTCCGAAGCGCTTTCTCTGGTGGGCGTCTGGTCTTCGTGGCGTTCCATCCGGTCCATCCCCCCTGCGCGAAGCCTCAGCCCGTAATAGCGCCCCGTCGCGCCGTGTAATCGTTTGCCGCGGTAATTATTGTGAGAGCGATGCCTGGCGTATCCCCCGTATGGTATCACTGCTGTCCCGTTCGGCGCGCAGCTGCAAACAGGAGCCGCACCTGAACGCAAACAATTACCGGGCCGTCACAATGACCGCCGTAACAGCCAGATTTACAAGCCCCGCCGGGATCATAACGGCCCATCCGAGGCGCATTATCTGGTCGAACCTGAACCGCGGCAGCGTCCACCGGACCCAGAGGTACAGGAAAAGCAGGGCCGACACCTTCACCCAGAAAACTGCAAACGACAGAACGGTCATAAGGAGCGATCCGTCCGGCTTTATGCCGGGAAAACTCCAGCCGCCAAGGAAGAGCGTTGCCGTTACTGCCGATGCGGCTATCATCGCGATGTATTCGCCAAGGAAGAACATGGCGAATTTCATGCTCGAGTACTCCGTATGGTAGCCCCCTACAAGTTCCGGCTCGCATTCGGGCATGTCGAAAGGCAGGCGGTTGTTTTCGGCAAACGCGCAGACCAGAAACAGCAGAAAGGCGACCGGCTGAGACCAGATAAACCAGTCGCCGACTCCGCCGCTCTGCGCCGCCACAATATCGGAGACGCGCAGGGTTCCGGCCGTCATCAGGACCGCCAGCATCGCCAGCCCCATGCACACGCCGTAGGAGACCACCTGCGCTACGGCCCGGAGGCAGCCAAGCAGCGGGTATTTGCTCCCGCTGCCCCAACCGCCCATGATCGTCCCGAACGGGGAGAGGGCGAGCACCGCCAGCACGAAAAGCACGCCGATGCCGGGGTCGGCAACCTGAATCGGGACCTCGGTGCCGAACAGTTTTACCGGCGGGGCGAACGGGATTACCGCGAAAACCAGCAGGGGCGGAACCATTGCGAATACCGGCGCAAGCACATAAGGCACCGGTTTTGCGTTTTCAGGGATTATATCCTCTTTGAAGAGCAGTTTTATCCCGTCGGCCATTGGTTGCAGAAAGCCGCCGAGCAGGCGCCGGCCAAGCACGGGTTTGCCAAGGAGAGCTTCGTCGAGGCCGTCCGGACCGAGCAGTCCGACCCTGTTCGGTCCGATCCTGTCCTGAATGAAGGCGCACACCTTCCGCTCGAGGAAGACCAGCAGCGGCATCAGCACCATCGGCGATCCGAAAACGAGCAGGATCACCGCAAGTTTCCCAAGCAGTTCCAACGGCATCCTTTATTGCTCCACAGTCCGCTTCTCATCTGCATCTGCGTAATCGTTTTAGAGCCTATCCGCAAACCTCCGACGCGCAGCTTATACGCTCAGCAAAGCCCAATCGCCGGCGGGAAGTCTCTGGATAGATACTGAATGCAGAGCCTTGAAACGGCCTTCCGGAGATGCGCCCCGGCGCATAGCCGATCCGCGCCCTTCGAACCCGGGCGGGCAAAGTCAGATCAAGTCTCCGGTCCCCGTACATCCCGAACTCTGCATTTAGAGTCTATCCGAAAACCTGCCACCAGGAAGCTTGCGGCTTTGCGATCCCGATTTCGCAGAGCTGCGGCACGCCGAAGTTTCCGCCGCGTCCAGCCCGAATCCACCCGGACAGGCTCTTATGGCCATGCATCCCGCACCCCATCCGCCCGGGCCGTCGGAGCCCCCGATTCGCCGATCGAATCGTACGTCATCCCGGCGAACTCCGCGCGTTCAGCCGCCAGCCTCGCGAATATCTCCCTGGCAGACAGCAGCCGCCAGCCGTCCTCTCTTCCGGACATTCCCGCCGTCGCGCCGTCCGTATCAGGGCTGGCGCCTCCTCTCCCCTCCCACAGTTTACGCCCATTGCCCACGCGCTCCACCCCGGATTCGCCATCAGCCTCGACCGCCGCCCGGGTTATCATCTGAAGCAGTTCCGCATCCTCGCGCGCACCAGCCGGCGGAGGAACAGCGCGAAGTATCCTCTGGGCGATACCGTCCCCGTTTACGAAAACGCCGTCTTTCTCGACGAATGCCGCACCAGGCAGAACAATGTGCGCCCGGCGGATGAGCTCCGATTCGAGTATGTCCAGCACTACCAGCAGCTTCAGGTTCGCAAGCGCCTCGATCAGCTCCGCCGGAGGAACGAATCCCGGGATGCCGCACGATACTAACCCGGCCATAACGGTCCCGTCGCGCATGGCCCTTATCGCGGCCTCCATCCTTCCATCGTCCGCGTCGCTCCCAAAAATAAGGCGCGCCCCTGCGCGGTCAGGGTTCCGGTCTCCAGATATCCGGAAACCAGGCATCCCGATATCGGGAACCCTCGGCGCCGACAGCAGAGCCGGCGGCTTTCCGCCCAGCGCTTCACAGATCAGACGTTCGAACAGCCACATCTCCTCGATGGTCATCCACGCCGAGCCGATCCCGGCCGCGGCCCCGGGCCGCTCACGCGCCGCGGCAGCCAGGCGTCTGCCGGCCGCTTCGCAGGCTTCCTCCACAGATGCCGGTCTCCCGTCTACAATCGCCCGCCTCAGCCGCTCCCTGGCGGAAACGTGCTTGTGCGCGCGTCTGCCAAGATCGCACATCCAGTACCCGTTTATCAGCGGATTGTATCGCGGAACGATGCGTTTGATCCCGCCCCTCTCCGAGCCGGCAGATTGCGGCGGCAACCATTCGATATTTACGCTGCACCCCCTCGCGCATCCGGGGCAGATGCCAGGAGCCCTTTCCAGCATCCATACCCTGGCCGCGTACAGGAAACCGGGATCCAGAAGCGCCCCAACGGGACAGATATCCACGACATTGCACGTCATCGGGCCGGATACCGGATGCCCGGGCGCAACGTCTATCTCAGTATGGTCGCCACGGTTGACCATCGCCAGTTCCCGCGTGCCGGCTATCTCGTCGAGGAACCGTATGCACCGGGTGCACTTTATGCACCGGTCCGTCCAGAGCAGCAGATCGGGCCCGAGCGTCTTCGGGGGCTTCTCGATTTTACGTTCGATGAAACGGGATCGGTCGCGTCCATATGCGAAGGCGTAGTTCTGCAAAACGCACTCGCCGGCCTTGTCGCAGACGGGGCAGTCGAGCGGATGGTTGATCAGCAGGAATTCCATTACCAGCTCCCTGCCCCTTCGGACCGCTTCATTATCGGTCTCGACTATCATCCCGTCGCTCAGAGGGGTCGTGCATGCGGTGAACAGCTTCGGCTCCTCACGCATCGTCGCGAGGTTCTGTGTCGTTATCGTCCGGCCGGTCTGCGGATCGGCGAGGGTTACGTAGCACATGCGGCAGTTGCCTGCGGGAGACAGTCCGGGGTGATAACAGAACCGCGGAATCTCCACGCCTATTTCGTCGAGCGCATCCAGCAGATTCCTGTGCCTGTGGACGATGTAATCCCTGCCGTTCACGCGGATGCGTACCCCCGGCTTCCCGTCGCTGCAAAGGACCGGACCCGGCCCGGTGGCAACCTGCCGGTCCGGTCCCCCCGGTCCGACAGAACGTTTGCGATCCGCCGCCTCTCCGCTCATTCTTCGCTTCTCCGCCTCCAGGAACTTACGTTCATGCGCCCGGTCTCTGCGGGAGCCTCGAATGGCGCTACACGGCTGCCGTTGCTTGCGCCTCGACGCAACGGCGCTCGAATTCCTCCCTGAACTTGATGATCAGGGAAGCAACCGGCATCGCGCACGAGTCAGCCAGAAGGCATATCGTCGTGCCGCTCATCTTCTCCAGAATGTCCAACAGGAGCGCAACATCGCCCGGTCTGCCGCCGCCGGCCAGCATCCGGGACAGTATCTTCTCGACCCATCCGGTGCCTTCCCTGCACGGCGTGCACTGGCCGCAGGACTCATGGTGATAAAATCTGGCCAGATTATGCGCCGCCTCCACCATACAGGTCTTCTCGTGCATAACAATTACGCCTGCCGAGCCGAGCATCGAACCCGCGGCTCGAACCGATTCGAACTCCATGCGAAGGTCCAGCGAATCTTTACGTTCGCTGCCGTCCGGCGCGGTGTAGGGCCTGTCCAGCCTGAGGACTGGCGAGGAAGACCCGCCAGGAAAGACCGCCTTGGGCGCCAGCCCATCAAGGACGCCGCCGGCGGCCTCGATCAGTTCCCTGAGCGTTACATCCATCGGGCGTTCGTACAGGCCCGGCCTGTTCAGGTGGCCGGACATGCAATATATTTTCGGGCCGGGGCTTTTCGGCGGCCCTATTTTTGCGTACTCAGCCCCACCCATGACGAATATGTGAGGCAGATTGCAGAGCGTCTCCACGTTCTGAATAATAGTCGGGGATTTCCATGCGCCGCTTACCGCGGGGAAGGGCGGCCTTACTCTCGGATAGCCTCTGTTCCCCTCCAGACTCGACAAAAGCGCCGTCGCCTCTCCGCAAATATAGGCTCCGGCTCCGCTGTGTACCGTTATGGAAATCTCCGTTCCATCGGGCGCCCTGAGCAATCCAGCCTCGTGCGCTTCGCCCGCGGCCTTCTCTATTATTCCGGCCTCCCGTCCGTACTCTCCCCGCACGTAGACATATGCCCGCCGCGCCCTTATGGCGTGACAGGCTATCAATATCCCTTCGATCAGCATGTGTGGTGAATAGGTTATCAGAGCGCGGTCCTTGAACGTCCCAGGCTCCGATTCGTCGCAATTGCACACCAGATATCTCGGTCTCCCATCCGCTGGGAGGAATTTCCATTTGCGCCCCGTCGGGAAGCCGGCTCCGCCTCTCCCACGCAGGCCGCTGGTCTCTACCTCCGCCACCGCTGCCTCCAGCGGCAGCGACTTGAACGGCAAGGCGGCGCAGGACGCGGCGCGGCAAGTGCGCGCGCGCCTGCTGGCGTTCGCCGCCCAGCGCCATGGCGTCGATGCCGCGGCGCTGCGGCTGGCTGGCGG
>JAOACM010000259.1 GCA_026417845.1 Planctomycetota bacterium
GCTTCGGCATCGTCCCCGATTGCTGCGGCGGATCCGAAGACGGCGCCTGACCCCCCGGGAGAAACACCAATGGCGGATGGCGGGAAAGTCGAATTCGTAATACGCAGGCAGGATGGGCCCGGTGCCCCTGCCACATGGGATACGTTTCTGGTCGAGCGGAAGCCGCGGATGAACGTGATCTCCGCCCTCCAGGCCATACGGAGCAACCCCGTAACCGCCGACGGCCGGAAGGTCCCTCCTCCGAGCTTCGATTGTGGATGCCTGGAGGAAGTCTGCGGCGCATGTACGATGGTAATCAACGGCATCGCCCGTCAGGCCTGCTCAGCTCTCGTTGATGCCCTCGAAGAACCCGTGCGACTGGAACCCCTGAGCAAGTTCCCAATGATCCGCGACCTGGTAGTTGACCGCAGCGTTATGTTCGAGAACCTCAAACGCGTAAAGGCGTGGGTCCCGATAGACGGCACGCATGATCTCGGCCCCGGTCCGCGGATGCCGGAGATAAGAAGGCAGGAAGCATACCAGTACTCGAGGTGCATGACCTGCGGCTGCTGCATGGAGGCGTGTCCGCAGGTAAAGCCGGGATCGGCATTCATCGGACCGGCGGCTCTGGGCCAGGTCAAACTGTTCAACATGCACCCGACCGGCGCGATGATCGCCCACGAACGCCTCGACGCGATAATGGGCGAAGGCGGCATAGCCGGCTGCGGCAATGCACAGAACTGCGTCAGGGCCTGCCCGAAGCAGATACCTCTGACCGAGGCGATCGCCGACCTGAACTGGAATACAAACGTCCGCTGGCTTCAGAAATTCCTCGGCTTCGGTCCGAGGCCGGGGCCCTCATCCTCCGGTGCATGAACGGCCGGCCTCAAGAGCCTGTCCAAAAGCTTCCCGTCGCGAATTCAAAAGCGCAGAGCCGCAAGCTTCCCGGCGGCAGGTTTTTCGGACGTAATTGTTTACCGCTCTCAAGGCAGCGGCTCCTCCTGATGGCGCAAGAACCGTGGAGACAACAGCGCGCCACGAACTAGAGCGCTCCATCCGCTGCGTCCCGACATCCGGGGGCGGTAAACAATTGCTGTCGGACAGGTTCTCAGATCCCGTCAAAACATCCGGAACGGCCTGGCAGGTTGCTCCGGCCCCCCTTAGCGCCGGGGGAGTTTCCGGATAAGAGTCTGTCCGGAGGCTTCCCGCCGGGCAGGGGATCCGCTGAGCGTATAGGCTGCGCGCCGGAGGCTTTCGGATGGGATCTTGAACGCCGGCCGCGTAACCTTGCCACGCCGCCGCAGGATATGCCCGCCGCCTGAACGCCGGGAAATACCGTTTCAGACGGAATATCGGAGGTCTTCGAGCCGCGGCTGAAGCGGCCGGGGAGGGTCGAGCCACAGGCGTTTCGCCGCCACGATCGAGGCGAGCGCCAGGCAGACCGCCAGCATCGCCAGGATCGCGCGCCGGAGGTCCCTGCCGCGCATGCTGATCTTCGGCCATGCCGCGATCAGGACGCCGGCCCCCACGACCGGGATGGCCGGGACGAAGCATCTCGCGGCCGTCTGAAGCATTGACGCGCCCGCGAAACCCGTCCACGTCCCCGAGATCGCGGCCGCCATGCCGAAGCCGTATCGGCGCGACATCTCCAGTAAGGCGCCCAGGAACACCAGATCGGGAACAGGCACCGACGTCCACGGTCCGGTCCCTCCGGAGAGGCCGGGTGGCCGCAGCGTCCATGGCCCGGCGATGACGGGACATTCATAGATGTCGAACCCGCAGATCAAAGCATCGCAGGCGGCGCCTGTCAGAAAGATGCCGACGAGATCGGCGGGGGAACTCCCTGCCTGCGCTACGAGCCGGCCGAGGACCAGGGCTATGCCGGATGCCGCGCCGAGAAAAAACATCCGGCCGGCGAATCCGTCAGGAAGGACGACGGCTGCGGCGGCGGCCAGAACCATCGGGAAAATCAGATGGAACAGGCGGCGGCGGTCAAGCAGAGCAGGCGCGCCGGACAGGAAAAACAGAAGGGTAGCGGCCGTGTAAAAGATGACCCGTGGGGTCCATCCCGGCGGCGGGAACCGGGCGCCGTCGCCAGGCAGCGGCGCCAGAAAATCAATGGCGGCGCATACGGCGACGAAAACCGCGATCCCTGCCGCGGAGCGGAGCATAACGCCTGACCCGGACGGATCGCCGGTATCCATTCGGTTTTCCGCGGCCGCTTCCGCCACCGCCGCCAGCCTCCCTGCGACAGTCCATCCCCGGCCGTAACTGTTCGCCGGGGTCAGTTGTGGGCCCGGCGCCCAGGGCCCGTCCGGGCGCACCACCGCTAGAAGCAGCCCCTGCCTGAACGCGGCAAACAATTGCGGAATCAGGCAACGGGCCGGCGGCGGAGCATCGCGAGTATCTCGCGGCGGCGGGGCATCGAAGTCTGGGCGCCGGGCCTGGTTACCGATATCGCCGCCGCGGCTGTCGCGAACCGCACTGCGTACTCCAGATCGCGTCCATCGGCCAGCGCGGCGGCCAGAGCTCCGCAGAAGCAGTCTCCAGCCCCGACAGTATCCACCGCTTTGACGCGCGGAGGCTCGGCGCGGAACGCACGTCCGTCCGGAGTTATCGCCAGCGCGCCGCGTGCGCCCATCGTTACGATGATCGTTTTCCCACGCAGCCGGCGGGGCATGCGATCCTGTCCTCCCTCGATCGCTTCCGAGACCGGCATCCCCGCCAGCGCCTCGAACTCCGTCTCGTTCGGTACCAGGATATCAGCGGCGCCGATGAGATCGGCAGGCAGTCCTTTTCCCGGACAGGGGGCCGGGTTCAGGATAACCTTCGCTCCCGACTTCCCTCCCATACGCGCCGCCTCGACGAGCGAGTCGAACGGCACCTCGCACTGCATCAGCACCGCCGCGACCCCGCGGAAGGCCGGCGCGGCCCGTCTCACGTCCGCCGGCCGCAGTCTGGCGTTGGCCCCCGGCGCCACGGCGATCAGATTTTCCGCCTTCTCTCCCAGCATGATCAACGCCACGCCGGATGGAACGCCCCTGAGGGTTTTGACGAACCGGAGGCATATGCCGTCGCGCCGCAGATCGGCCAGCCTGTCGCGGCCGAAATCGTCGTCGCCGACGGCGCCCACGAAGAACACCTCCGCGCCAGCCCTCGCAGCGGCCACGGCCTGATTGGCCCCCTTGCCGCCGGGAAAACGCATCAGATCGCCGCCGAGGACGGTCTGTCCGGGGCGGGGGAGCCTTTCGGCCCGCACGACAAGATCCGTGTTCGAGCTGCCTGTAACAAGAACACGTCCCACCTTACCTGCCTCCCCTTTCCGAATCCACCAGCTCATTTCGCGAAGCGCCTCCGCGGCCGCCTCAACCGCCAGCCTCGCTAACGTAACCTTTTGCTGTCCAATGTTATGGGGCACATGGGGCGCGGAGGCATGTGGTACGCTGTCGTTGCCCTGATCGAGCGCCCCACTGTAAGCAGCAGCCCCTGCCTGAAACCCGGCAAACAGTTACCTGGATCCCGCTTCCCCGGCTCCGCCGCCGGCCCTCTCTCCGGACTCCCTCCCGGTCTTCCCGCCGGCCGCCAGCGCGCGCGCAAATTCCCGCACCGCCTCGACGAACCTGCGCCCGTCGGCCGGATCGAAGCCGTAATCCTGCATCTCGGCCAACGCCCTTTCCAATGTCCATCCGTGCCGCGATATCCGGTACGCGGCGACCATCACGCCGGTCCGTTCCTTGCCCGCCGAACAGTGAACCAGGACGGGCCTGCGGGACGGATCCGCCATCACTTCCAGGAAGCTCGCGATGTGTTGCTGCGCGCATTCGTTCGTGTACGGGATGTTGACGAACTCGATGCCCAGCGCCTTCGCGGCCGCCGCCTCTTCGGGAAAGTTCCCGCCATCCTCGGGTCCGGGCTTGCGAAGGTTCACCACCGTCCGTATGCCGTAGCGGGATGCTACGCGCTCCAGCTGCGCGACGGACGGCTGCGCCGAGCGATACAGCACGCCCTCCTCAACGATTCCGAAGCGAAACTTCCATACGGCGCTGGAGTACCATTTAATAGCGCCACCCGTCGCGACGGCCAGGACGGCGCCGGCAACAATCCACTTCAGATGCGACCGTTTCATTCCTCCCTTGGAGATCGGATTGGATTTCGCACCGTCGTCTATGCCGCCGTTTCCCGCAGCTTCCAGTTTCATGACTGACCATTTCCTCTCGCGACGGACCTGTTCTGAGGCGTCTCTTACATCGCTCTCCCGCTCCGAAGACTCAAATACCACATCGCGCCTCGCAAGTACAATGCTGAAGTATCTCCGGAATATAGCGGTCTGCAACATCGCGGAGGAGTTCCCGACCAAGCTCTCTTTAAATCTGGACTGACGTCTTGCGGCAGTCTGGTCAAGTCGCAACATGTGCTATTGAAGATGCTTACGAACTATTATGGGGAAAACAGGCCGCCCCAGCTCTATCCGACGCGTCGGTTAAGCTACAACTGCCATTTCTGCAATATGTTACGACTCTCTATGCCAGTGCAAGGCATTGGCATAGCATTTCTCTTAAAGGGGGCAGAGACTAATCTGTTGTAACAGCTTCATAATCAAAGGGTTACGATTAGAATATTGTATTGGCTCCTGTTTAATGGTTCATTTTTGGCATAATTTTGGAATAGGAAAGGTCTAATCGGTGTATACTTTAATGGGGAACGAAATGGATATCTCGGAATGCGACATAAAAGGCCCGGGAATGCTGCCCGGGGCCTTCGGGCGATTTCGAGCGGGAGCAGATCCTAGACATGGAATCGTTTCGCAGGACACGTGTGGATAAGGTAGCCGAAGCGGTTCGCGCTATGGTTCTCAGTGGGGGTATCCCGACCGGTTCGTACCTGCCTGCGGAACGGGAGATGGTAGCGAGGTACGGCGTCAGCCGGATGACGGTGAGGCGCGCGCTGAGATATTTGGCGAAAGAGGGGCTGATAGAGGTCGTACCGCATCGCGGCTACAGGCTCCTTCCGCCAAAAGCGGTCTCGAGCGCCACGGCCGGGATGGTGGCTTACATCCTGGCGCAGGCCGGACCATCGGAGCGGTGGGACCGGACACACGAACAGATACTGGCGGCGTTCAACCGGGAACTGCTGCCGCGCGGGAGGCGCGTCCTGGCGGTCGGAGCCAAGGGGGCGGCGCCGTCGCGGGTCATGGAAGAGGCGAAGGCGTCCGGCGCGGAGGGCGTGGCGCTCGACACGAGCCGGATCGAGTTCGTGGAGGCGGCTGTAGCGGCCCGGCTTCCATGTGTGGTAGTGGACGCGTCTGTAGAAGCGCCTGGGACGGATGTGGTGATCCAGGACAATTTCAACGGGGCGCGGAAGGCGGCGGAATTCCTCCTCCTGCGAGGGTGCCGGCGCATCGGGTGGGTCGGTCCCATGCGGGGGAACGCCCACGCCCGCGAGCGGTTTGCCGGGGCGAGGTCGGCGCTGGCGGAGGCCGGGATGGATTTCGCCCCCGGCCTTATGGCCGAGGTGCCGCACGGCGATATCGGGAAGGCGGCCGGCGCAGTATCCGCGATGCTGTCCGCGGCCGGGCGGCCTGACGGGCTGGTGTGCATGTGGCTCGAGTCGGCCCTGGGCGCGGCGCGCGCGCTGCGGGCGGCCGGGATGGAACCGGGGCGAGAAGTTGAGATAGTCGCGTGGGCGACCGAGCGGGAGTACCGGGAGCTGCTGGCTCCGGAGTTCATCGGCGGCAGCGTTCCGGCGACGGCCGTCTGGCGGCCGGAGGAGATGGCCGCGCTGGCGCTGGAGCGCCTGGATGCGCGCGCCAAGAACCCGTTCGGCCCGCCGGTCAGACTGGACGTCAGGATGCGCCTGTTGGAGCCTGCCGCCGCGGAAGCGGTCCTGCGCGGAGGCTCGGCATCGGCGGCGGAAGCCGCCCTGCGGGAGAAGACGGCGCCAGCGGCGGACGCCTGAGCGCGACGGGTGGCCGGCGGATCTGTTCGAGTGCGGGACAAAGGAGCCGATCATGCGGATCGGGCGTTCGACGGTTTCTTCGTGGGCGGATGCCATGCGCGTCGCGGGGGCGATATCGGCGGCAGCGATCGCCGCGGCGACCCTTATCGCGAGTTCCGGCGAATGCCTGGCGGAACAGCCGGCCAACGGGTGGGCGAAAGTATCCGAAGGAAACCTCGGTCCGGGATTTTCTCCGGGGCTGGTATGGTCGCCGGACCTGAAGCGATTCGTCTTCTTCTGCGGCGCCGTAAGCCATCACTTTACGGGCGAAAGGCCCTACGACGTCATGAGTTTCGACCCGGCCGACGCGAAATGGCGCAACGAGCTGCCGAAGGGCGCCGAGGGTCGCGGCGGGGAAACCGGTAACGTCAAGGACCCCGGCTTCAAGAGTCCCTACTACGCCTTCGGCGACGAGGAGAAGCTCGCAAGGCCCAACCGCCGTCACATGTGCATGTGGTACCACTATGCGCTGTCTCTTATACACATCT
>JAOACM010000260.1 GCA_026417845.1 Planctomycetota bacterium
CCTGTATATGAAAGTTCGACGGAGAAAAAGCGCCCCGCAGACGCCGGAGGAGGCCGTCGGGGCGGAGAGGATCGGCGCGCGGCTGAGGAAGCTGCGGTTGGCTGCCGGTATCAGCGCCAGGGAGCTGGCCAGGCGCGCCGGGGTAACTCCCGGCTTCGTCTCCCACATCGAGCTGGGCCGGGCCGAGCCGTCGCTGGGGACCTTGCGGGTGCTCCTCGGCGAGCTCGGCAGCTCCCTCGGGCGGTTCTTCGCGGAAGAAGAGGAGGGGGAGGGGAGGCGGGAGGACCGGGTAGTCGTCAGGGCCAGCGAGATGGTGAACATCGCGAGGATCGGAGGGGGCATCAGGTGGCTTTCGGCGACCGCAGGGATGGGCGTGCGCGAATTTCAGCTCATGCGCGAGATATATCCGCCGGGCACCGATACCGGCGAGCGGGCTTACAGCCACGAGGGAGTGGAGGCGGGGATCTGCGTGAGGGGAATGGTGGAAATTCTGGTTGCCGGCGTCAGGCACATTGTGCGGAAGGGCGATGGATACTGTTTCAGGAGCGCGATGCCCCACAGGTTCCGCAACCCGGGGCCTTCGACGGCCGAGGTAATCTCAGTTAACTCTCCGGCCAGCATCTGATGAAGGGTCTGGGCGCGGCCGGGCGGGAAAGCTCCTGCGGCACTGCGGCCGGTTCCGGTTAACCGGCGGGTCGCCGCCTGATCGAGCGCCGACCGGGATCGGTTTCCGTGGCGGGCGGACGGGAGGTCTGCAGGAGGCAGGTGGGCGCGCGGAGGGGGGGCATCGGTTCCCGGAGGCAGGCGGATGCGGGACGCAGGGAGCGGCCCCGCGGGAAAAAGGCGGCAGGGGACGGCGGGGGACGGAAGACACGGCGGGAAACGCCGCCGCGGAAAGGAGATCTGTAAGACATGGCCAGGAAGCTCAAATTCTTCGTGGGAGGACAATGGCGCGAGACGAGCAGCGGCCAGTACATGCCGGTGTACAACACGAGCACCGGGGAGGTAATGGCGGAGGCGCCCAAGTGCACGGCGGCGGAGGTCGAGGAAGCCGTTGAGGCGGCTGCGGCGGCCTTTCCCGCCTGGCGCGATACCCCTTTGCCGAAGCGCACTCAGGTGATGTTCCGCTTCAAGGAACTGATCGAAAAGGAGCTGGATTCGCTCGCGAAGCTGATATCCACGGAAATGGGCAAGAACCTCAATGAAGCCCGCGGCGACGTGCTCAAGGTGATCGAGGTTGTCGAACTGGCCTGCGCCCTGCCTGTTACGATGCAGGGACGCAGCCTCATGAACGTCTCTACCGGCTACGATACGGTAACCTACAGGGAGCCGCTGGGCGTGTTCGCCGGCATCGCACCGTATAACTTCCCCGCGATGATCCCGTTCGGATGGATGATTCCGCTGGCCGTGACCACCGGCAACAGTTTCGTACTCAAGGCCGCCAGTATGGTGCCTCAGACGGGGATGCGCCTGGCAGAGCTGCTGGATCAGGCCGGACTCCCCAGGGGAGTCCTGAACCTTGTCACATGCTCGCGGAACGAGGCGGAGATACTGCTGCGCCATCCGGCGATCAAGGGCGTCTGCTTCGTCGGGTCTACGAAGATCGGCCTGCACGTCTACCAGACGGCTGCGGCTCACGGCAAGCGCGTGCAGTGCCAGACCGAGGCGAAGAATCACGCGCTGGTCCTTCGCGACGCGCCGATCAGGCCCACCGCTGCCAGGATCATAAACTCGGCCTTCGGCTGCGCCGGTCAGAGGTGCATGGCACTTCCTGTGGCGTGCGTCGAGGAGGCGATAGCGGACGATCTGGTGGCGGCGGTGGTCGAAGCCGCGAAGAAGCTCCGCATCGGACCGGCCTGGGAGCCGGAAACTGAACTGGGACCGGTCATATCGGCCGAGCACCGGAAATGGGTCTGCGACTGGATAGAAAGAGGCATTAAAGAGGGCGCCAGGCTCGTCCTGGACGGTCGGGGCGTCAGGGTCCCGGGATACGAAAACGGCTTCTTCCTCGGCCCGACCGTCTTCGACCACGTCGGGCCCGGGATGAGGGTTGGCACTGATGAGATATTCGGTCCGGTGCTCTGTATAAAGCGGGTGAAGGATTTCGATGAGGGCGTGGAGCTGATAAACTCCAGCGAGTTCGCCAATGGCTCCTCGATATTTACGCTCAACGGGTACTATGCGCGCGAATTCTCCCGGCGCATCCACGCCGGGATGGTGGGTATCAACGTCGGCATACCTGTACCGATATCAGCGTTCCCCTTCTGCGGGCACAAGGCCAGCTTCTTCGGCGACCTGCACTGCATGGGGACAGACGGCGTGGCCTTCTTTACCGAGACAAAGGCCGTAACGTCTCACTGGTTCAGCGAGGACGAGATGAAGCAGACGAAGGTCAGCACTTGGGAAGGAACGATCAGCAGGACGTGAACTTGATGAGACGGATGGTACGCCGGCGGGAGGAAGGCGCCTGAGGCCGCAGAGGCGGGAAATGACCGGCGGGGCGGCCGGCGCCCGGCGGGACGAACCGCGAACGGGAGAGGTGAAGGATTCGAGGGCAGGCGGACGGCAGGAGCGGTCGGAGACTTCGCCTGGCGCGGCGAGGAGGCCGATCCGCATGGGGAGGGCGCAAGGCCGTGAAAACGAAGGAACTTTACGACGAGTACATGATAACCGGCATGGTGGCCGGGTTCGAACCGATAGAAGTCGAACGGGCTTCAGGCTGCTACATTTTCGGGAGCGATGGGAAGAAATACCTGGATTGTTTCAGCGGGATAGCGGTCACCAACGCCGGGCACGGTCATCCCGAAGTGATCGCGGCGGCGCGCGGACAGATGGAGAAGCTCGTCCACTGCTGCACGTATGTGTATTACAACCCGCGGGCGGGCGAGCTGGCGAAACTGCTTGCGGAGGTCGCGCCCGGGGGGAATCTGCGGAAAAGCTTCTTCTGCAACAGCGGCGCCGAGGCCATCGAGGGGGCGCTGCGGCTTGCCAAGCAGTTTGCCGGAAGGCGCGAGGTCGTGGCGCTGACGCACAGCTTCCACGGGCGGACCGTCGGCACGTTGTCGGTGACAGGCAACAGCGGCAGGAAGAAGGGCTTCGGCCCGTACCTGTCGGGCGTCGCGTTCGCGCCGGCGCCGTACTGCTATCGGTGCCCCTTCAGGTTGAGGTATCCCGGCTGCGGGGTGGCCTGCGCCGAACATGTCGCCGATACGATTCGTTTCCAGACTTCCGGCGATGTGGCCGCCTTTATTGCCGAGCCGGTTATGGGCGAGGGCGGGATAATCGTGCCGCCGCAGGAGTACTTCCGCGTGGCGGTGGAGATCGTCCGGAAGGAAGGCGCGATCTTCGTGGCCGACGAGGTACAGAGCGGCTTCGGCAGGACGGGGAAACTGTTCGCCATCGAACATTACGGCGTCGAGCCGGACATAATGTGCATGGCAAAGGGCATCGCCGACGGTTTCCCGCTCGGCGCCTTCATCGCCCGCTCCGATGTCGGGAACTCCTTCAAGCCCGGCGACCACCTCTCGACTTTCGGCGGCAACCCGATAAGCTGCGCCGCGGCCATTGCCAACATAAACGTGATGCGCAGGGACAGGCTTCCTGAGAACGCGGCGGCCCGCGGCGCGGAGATGCTGAGCAGGCTGGAGTCCTTCCGCGAAAAATGCCGGCTGGTGGGCGACGTGCGCGGCAAAGGGCTTATGGTAGGCATCGAGCTGATCTCCGGTGGGCAGAAGGCCCCGGCAGCCGAAGCCGCCAAAAAGGCGCGGGCGGCGCTGCGCGAGAAGGGCGTACTGGTCGGCGTGGGCGGGGTGTTCGGGAACGTCATACGCCTCCAGCCACCTCTGGTTATTACCGCGGACGAGGCGGCGCGGGCCGTCGAGGCCGTAGAGGCCGTCCTGACCGGGCTCGAGAAGACGGTCTGATGCCGAGGCCTTCCGATTATGGACGTAGCGCCTGTCCGAAAACCTGCGGCTGGATATCGCTGAACGCCGCGAAAGCATTGGCCGTCGCAAAAGTTTTTGACTGAATCTTGCAGTCTGTCCAGAAACTTCCCGTAGCGGATCAGAGAGCGCAGAGCCGTAAGCTTCGCGACGGCAGGTTTTCGGATAGGGATCTCAGGAGTTTATCCGGAAGCCTGCCGGAACGGAGCTTGTCGCTCAGCGATCCCGGCTTCCTGGCGGGGAGTTCCGGACAGGTCCTCAGGTTTTTCCCGCGCACGTCGGCGCGCGACAGATCGGCGCGGCCTTTGCGGCCGGCGATTTCTTCAAAGACGCAAGTCGGTTGCGCTGTCGGTCCGCAGAAACGGCTGTCAGAGAGGACGCGACGAAGCGGGCGCGGAGGTGTACTCGCAGGCTTGCCTCCGCCGCTCTCTGAAAAACGCCCGGGGTAAAAATCGCGAAAAGCGCTGTCCGGCGGGAGCGTGTTCGCGCTGGATGGCTGGGGTAAGCTCCCGGCCGCCCACGCGGACGCACGGAGACATCGCAACCGGCTCCAAAGACGTTTACTCGCATTTCGAAATTCTGTAGACTCTCCCATGCTGGAGATGTTTGCCCGTTCGTAAGCCTTTTGCCCGGGCGGTTGGCGCTCCGGGGAAAAAGGGGGCGGGACCCGGCGCCGTGCCAGGATGCAGAACCGGCCGGTAATCGTTTGCCGCTCTCAGATAGCGGCTGCTGCTGATGGCGCGCGAACCGGGGCACAACAGCGCGCCACGAACCAGTGCGCTACATCCGCCGTGCCTCGACATCAGGGGACAGCAAACAATTACACCGGCCGGAGGGAGCCGGGGGGGGAGATATCGGACGGTACGCAGAGAGAACAGGAGGCGCGCGTCATGGCTGGAGGAATCGAGAGATTGCCCATGCCCAGGGATCTGCGGTGCGAATACCAGGAACGGCCGCTGGGGATTGACGAACCCCGGCCGCGACTGTCGTGGAAGCTGGAGGATGCCGGCCGCGGGACGAGACAGACGGCGTACCGGATACTCGTGGCCTCTTCGCCTGAAGTCCTGGCGCGCGACAGAGGAGACATATGGGACAGCGGCAGGGTCAGGTCGGACAGGTCCGTCCACGTCGAGTACGCGGGAAGGCGGCTGGAATCGCGCCGACGGTACTGGTGGGAGGTCCGGACGTGGGACGCGGCGGGCAGGCCGTCGGCATGGAGCGAGCCTTCCTGGTGGGAGATGGGGCTGCTCAGCCGCGGCGACTGGACGGCGCAGTGGATAGGTCTGCGCGACCAGGCGGTTCCGCTGCCCTGCACCTTCCTGCGGAAGACCTTCCGCCTCAACGGGAAGGCAAAGCGCGCGCGGCTATATGCCACGGCCCTGGGCGTATATGAAGTTTACCTGAATGGCAGGCGGATCGGCGACCACCGCTTTGCGCCAGGCTGGACCGACTATCGCTGGCGTGTAATGTACCAGACTTTCGACGTGACGGACGCGCTGGTCGAGGGCGAGAACGCCGCCGGCGCCATCCTTGGCGAAGGCTGGTATTGCGGCGCGCTCACATGGAACCTCAAACGCAACTGCTTCGGTGATCCTCCGCCGCGCCTGCTGTTCCAGCTCGAGGTCGAAACCGGAGGCGGAAAGACGATGCGGGTCGTATCCGACGGCTCATGGAAAGCCACAAATAACGGTCCGGTAAGGTCCTCCGAGATATATGCCGGCGAGACGTACGACGCGCGGCTGGAGATGCCCGGCTGGGACAGGCCCGGGTTCGGGGATGGGGACTGGAAGCCGGTCGAGGTGTTCGCCGATCCCGGTATAGAGATGAATGCCCAGGCGGATCCTCCGATCCGGGCGACGCAGGAACTGAAACCGGTGGCTATGACGCAGCCGGTCCGCGGGACGTACATCTTCGACATGGGCCAGAACATGGTCGGCGTGTGCAGACTGCGGCTGCCCGGCAACGTGCCTCCAGGGACCGCGATCACGCTGCGCCACGGCGAGGAGCTCCAGCCAGACGGAACCCTGTACGTGGAAAACCTGCGCAAGGCGCGCGCGACGGACACGTACATCGCTGGCGGGTCCGGCAGGCCGGAGACCTGGACGCCCAGGTTCACGTATCACGGCTTCCGATATGTAGAGCTTACAGGTTACCCGGGGACGCCCGTCACCGATACGGTTACAGGGCTTGTAATACACACCGACGCCAGGCCGGTCGCGTCGTTCGAAAGTTCCAGCCCGATAGTCAACCGGCTCTGGCGCAACATCGAATGGGGCCTGCGCGGGAACATGTTCAGCGTGTTGACGGACTGTCCGCAGCGCGACGAGCGGCTGGGGTGGATGGGCGATGCGCAGGTGTTCTGCCGCACCGCCTGCTCAATTATGGATATGGCTTCGATGTTGACCAAGTTTGTCCGCGACATGCGGGACGCCCAGGCCCCATCCGGTGCGTTCAGGGACGTCGCCCCGTACATCCCGGGCGGTTTGCTTCACGATACCGGAGCTCCATGCTGGGCTGATGCCGGCGTGGTCGTACCATGGACTGTCTACGAGG
>JAOACM010000261.1 GCA_026417845.1 Planctomycetota bacterium
AGGTGCTGCTGGTGCTGGATGCCACGACCGGCCAGAATGCGATCCAGCAGGCGGCGGTCTTCACGGAAGGCATAGGAGTGACCGGGCTGGTGCTGACGAAGCTGGACGGCACGGCCAAGGGCGGCGTGGTGCTGGCGATCCGGCGCGAAGTGGGGCTGCCGGTAAAGTGGGTGGGGCTGGGCGAGAAGATGGACGATCTGGAGCCGTTCGATGCTGATGCGTTCCTGGCCGGCCTTCTGCCCGTATCAGGGGTCGAAGCCGGGACCGCCGGGGACCGATCCGGCTCCAGGGAGGCAGACTGAACCGGTCCCGGCCGGGATGCGCCACGCCGCAAGGCGGGGAAGTTGTGTGTGGGGGAGGGGCCGGATCAATGGCATCTCTGAGCGCCCATGAAGTCTACATGGAGGAAGCCCTGCGGCTGGCCGCGCGGGGGCGCGGGCGCACTTCGCCGAACCCGATGGTCGGGGCGGTAATCGTGAAGAACGGGCGCGTGGTCGGCCGGGGGTGGCACGAACGGTTCGGCGGGCCGCACGCCGAGGCGAACGCGCTGGAGGCCGCCGGCTGGCGCGCGCGCGGCGCCTCGCTCTATGTGACTCTCGAACCCTGCGCCCATTACGGAAAAACGCCGCCGTGCACGGAGGCCATCATAAGGGCCGGGGTGAGGCGCGTGATCCTCGGGACCAGGGATCCGAACCGGAAGGCGGCGGGAGGCGCCGCGATCCTGCGCCGCGCCGGCATCGAAGTCATCGAGGGGGTGCTGGAGGAGAGCTGCCGCCGCCTCAACGCGCCGTTCTTCAAATATATCCGGACCGGCATGCCGCTGGTGACCGTCAAGTGGGCCATGACGCTGGACGGCAAGATAGCGGCCCCCGGCGGCGATGCCAGGTGGGTCACATGTGATGAGGCCAGGCAGCGCGCCCAGATGCTCAGGGCTGAACACGACGCCGTGTGCGTCGGTATCGGAACCGTGCTCGCCGACAGGCCGAGACTGAACTGCCGCTACCGCGGGGCCGCATGGCAGCCCCGCAGGATCGTACTGGACTCACTCGCCAGAACCCCGCTCGACAGCCCCATACTTTCTTCCCCCGGCGGCGAGGTCATGATCGCCGTCACGTCGGCGGCCCCGCTCCGCCGCGTACGGGCGCTGGAGAAGGCCGGGGCGACGGTACTGAGGATCGCGAAGGGCAGCGATTCCCGCGTAAACCTCGAAAAGCTGCTTAAACGCCTCCCCGACATGGGAATCCTGTCGGTTATGATAGAGGGCGGGGCGGAGGTCCTCGGATCGGCATTCGACGCGGGCGTCGCCGACAGGGTGGCGGTGTTCGTCGGCGCCAGGGTCCTGGGCGGGAGGAAGGCACTGTCGGCCGTGGGAGGGGTAGGCGCGCGCCGGATGGCTTTCGCCGAGGGGGCGAAGATCGTACGCGTCGAAAAGGTTGGCGAAGATCTGATGATCGAAGCGGAACCGGGAGACTGGAGCTGGTTCCGACCGGTCTGCGGTTGAGGCCGGGCCCCGGACCCGATCGTAATGCAGGATCCGTCGGGTCGCGCGGCGACTCCGATATTAGCCTGTCAGAAAAAACTTGCCGTCGCGGAGCTTACTCCTCCGCGCTTTCGACTTCGTGACGGGGAAGTTTCCGGACAGGCCCGGCTTTGTTGCATAAAGGTCGTAAGGTCTTGCATATAATTAGGCTGCGGCATGACGCTCCGGCGGCGGAGGCGTTTGTGCGCAACATGTTGTTCTACATGGAGTTGCGACTTTAATTGTACTGCAAAGCCCGACAATGCCAAAAAGAGATGCAAAAACCGACGCAGCAAACAGCGGAATCCTGGTGCACGGAGCGGAACGAAGAAAAACGCGACGGTGATTTAACCGAAAGGATTTCCGCCGCTTGCAACGTCTTCCCGCCAGGTTGCAAAAGACACAACAAGGCACATGGCGGAGAGGGTGGGATTCGAACCCACGATACGGCTTGCGCCGTATACACGCTTTCCAAGCGTGCTCCTTAGACCACTCGGACACCTCTCCGATCTCCGGCATATCGGTCCTCGCATTTATGTCCGTACATCCAGAAGGCGTTTCTGTCAAGGCGACAGGCGGCGACATTCCGTGGCGTGCGGCCGAACCAGGAGGATTGGACAACGGAGGAGGGCATAGACTTGCAGCCTAAAATATCTGATCCGAATCTCGGCGGGCCGAGAGTATCCGGCCGTCCTGAACGGGAAGGATAGCGGCGTCCCTCAAGTTATCTGCCACCAAAAGGTCCTGATGGCATCGCGGACTCCGCGTCCGGCCTCCATCGCGGCGGTCGGTTCGAAGCCGCAGTGAACCATGCAGTTTTCGCATCGCGGATCTCTGCCGGGGCCGTATTTTCCCCACGGCGTTTTCTCCATGAGGTCGGTAAAGCAGGAGAAGTGAGAGTCAACGAGCAGGTAACACGGGGAACGCCAGCCGGCGGGGTTTCTGGTGGGATTGCCCCACGGAGTGCAGGAAAGTTCGCGCCTGCCGGTCAGGAAATCCATGTAGATCGGTGAGGCGTACAGGTTGAATCCGGAGAGCAGCTTTTCGAGTTCGACGAATTTCGTCCTGATGGCGGCGCGGTCCATAAATACTTCCTGGGACTTGGCTTGGGAGTAGGAATAGGCCGGCGAGATTATGAAGCCATCAACGCCGAGGTCTCTGAGCAGGCCGAAGAGGTCCGCGATTTCCTGCGGGCTGGTTTCCCTGTATACCGTCGTGTTCGTGCAGACGTGGAATCCTTTTGATTTCAGCTCCCGTATGGCGGCCATCGCTTCTTCGAATACGCCCCCGCGCTCGACAATCAGGTTGTGTGTCCCGGCGAGGCCGTCGAGGTGGATGTTGAAGTACAGGCTTCCGTCAGGCTTGAACTCGCCGATACGCTGCCTGACGAGCAATCCGTTGGTGCAGAGGTAGACGTGGCGGTCGAGCTCGCCGACGAGGCGCTCGACAAGCTCCGGCATTCTCTCATATACCAGCGGCTCTCCGCCCGCCACGGAAACCACCGGTGCGCCGCATTCGCGGGATGCACCCAGGCATTCCTCGACCGTCATCTCGGCGGTCATCATTCCCCGGTATTCGCGCACCCTGCCGCAGCCCTTGCAGGCGAGGTTGCATCGGTGGGTGGGCTCGAGCATCAGAACGAGCGGGAAGCGCCCGGCCCCGGCCTTTTTCCTGGAAAGCATGTACGCGGTCAGCTTCGATGTAAGAGATAGAGGGAAACGCATCTTGGCGTACTCCGAGAAAGCATCGCTGGCCGTAAGGGGGGCGGCAACGCGGCGCCTGCACCGGCGCGCGCACGACGCCCCCCCCGCCCATCACCTCCATGCAGCATGGCTCCACCGGGAGAGCCCAGAGCCTCCGAAGCTGCCATCCGGGGGGCGCGTCAATACAGCAACCGGGCGCCCCCGAGAGCCGGAGGTCACAGCGGGCGCGGATCAGCCGTGGTGCGCCAGGCGGAGATACCTGCCCAAAGCCATAGTCGGGAAGTAGAGCCGGTACATGTCGTACTTCAGATAGAAGACGCAGGGGAATCCGGTCCCGGTAAACTCCGGCTCGTCCCAGGAGCCATCTTCCTTCTGTGTCCGCACGAGGTACTGTATCCCGCGCTTCACGTGCGGGTTGTTTCGCTCGCCGGCAGCCATCAGTCCCAGGACCGCCCACGCTGTCTGCGACGCCGTACTCGGCCCCTTGCCTTTGAAGGCCGGATCGTCGTAACTACGGCAGGGCTCGCCCCATCCCCCGTCGGCATTCTGGACGCTCAGCAGCCATTCGACTCCACGCCTTATCATCGGGTGGTCGAGAGGCACGCCAATCCTGGAAAGGCCGGTAAGCGCCTGCCAGGTTCCGTAGATGTAGTTAACCCCCCACCTGCCGAACCAGGAGCCGTCCGGCTGCTGGTCCCTGGCCAGGAAGGCCAGCGCCTTGCGGCAGACAGGATGTTCCCTAGTGTAGCCGTACTGCGCCAGCATCTCGAGCGCACGGGCGGTTATATCGGAGGTACTGGGGTCTATCATGGCGTTGTGGTCCGCGAAGGGGACATGAGTCAGCCATACCATGTCGTTATTCTGGTCGAAGGAGGCCCAGCCGCCGTCCCTGTTCTGCATGCTCAGCAGCCATTTGATCCCGCAGTCCACCGCCTCCCGCTTCTCGCGCTCGTCCGCCTCGTCCGGAAATGATACGCGGCGCAGGGCCATCAGGACCATGGCCGTATCGTCCACGTCCGGGTAATACTCGTTGGCATACTCGAAGTACCATCCCCCGGGCTGTCCCCGCCGGTTCTTGATCTTCCAGTCTCCCGGGTCGCGAACCCTGTGCGCCACGAGCCATCTGGCAGCATCGAGGATCGCCGGATGGTCGGGCCGGATTCCCGACTCCTGCAGGCAGTACGTCGTCAGGCCGGTGTCCCAGACCGGCGAAAAACACGGCTGCATGCGGAAGTCGTCCGGCTCCTCTATGATCAGATCCTCAAACTGTCTGATGGATTCCCTGTACATTGGTTCGTCTTCGGGATAGCCGAGGCATTTGAAGGCGAAGATCGTGTTAAGCATCGCCGGGAATATCGCGCTCAAGCCGCCGCTCTTGGGCAGCCGTTCCCGTATCCATTGCTCGGCCACACGCAGCGCCCTCTTCCTGAGGGGCGTGACCCTGGCCTTCTCGAACAGGTGGAGAGCGCGGTCCGTAAGCAGGAAGAAGTTGCGCCAGGAGATCAGCTTCCGGTCCCGCGGCAGTCTGAGGGCGTACGGATTCCGGCCTTCGGGGAAGAGCTCGTCTATCCCGCGATCGCGCGGAATCTGGATATAAGGCTTCAGGGCCCAGAGTATAGATAGCGGGACGAGTATGGTCCGGGACCAGGACGACATCTCGTATATATTGAACGGGAAGAACTTCGGGAACAGCACTACCTCGGGAGGGATTGCGGGGGCGCACTCCCAGTCGTATTGGCCGAAGAAGCAGAGGTATATCTTGACGTAGGAGTTTGCCTTGGCGACACCACCCAGAGACAGTATAACCTGGCGGGCCTTGCGCATGTGCGTTTCATGGGCCTTATGGCCAGCCAGCTTGAGTGCGAAGTAAGCTTTTACGGACGCGCTGATGTTCGCGGGACCGCCGGGGTAGATGCTCCACCCGCCGCCGGGAAGCTGTTCCCTGACTATATGCGCGGCCGCCTTCTCAATCTGTCGCACCCGTGCGCCCTGAGTCCCCATGAACCAGCAGTAAAGGATAAAATCGGCTGCCAGCGTGACGTCAACTTTCAGTTCGCCCACCCAGTGACCGTCGGGGCGCTGCAGGGAGAGCAGATGGTCCTGGGCACGACGGAGCGCGTCGGCAACCGCGTGCCTGGTCAGATACCGTTTGCCGGCCAATATCCTTGTTGGCGCATGAGGATGCCATTCCCGGGGACGGGAAGACTTCCCATGACCTAGCAGACGATCCAGTTCCCTCAGCAGCTCCTGATCAGAGGCCAGCGAGTCGGCGGCTGGAAGTATGGCCGCATCCGTGGCATCGGCCGCATGACGGGAAACGGGACTTCTCATTTTCAATATCGCCCTCCAACTCCAACCTGCGCACAACCGCCGAAATCCCAACGGCGCCACATCAGCCCGGTGCCGTTCCGTCCGGCATTTGAGTATCCACTGCAGCGACGGCGCCTTTATACCCGCGAAGACCGTATAATCAAGCGCACCGGCTCGGGTTTTGCAGGCGTATGATGGTGGTGCGCTGTCCCGGAGCGACTTCCTTGAGAAACCAGCCCCCCGAAACGAGACGCAACAGGCAGACGGCCGGGTTTCGCAGCCACCATCACCCGGCGGAGGCCCTGCCTTTTCTCCGGTCAGCCCCTCCGGCAGTAAAAAAAGAGGCCGCGATCGCTTCCGACCGCGGCCGTTCCGTTTTTCCCATGCGCCCGGCTCGCCAGCTGGGAATCACCCCTCGACGGCGAGTCGCAAAGACGCATTACTCAGTCTTGACTTCCTCGACGCTCTCCGCAGTAATGACCTCCTTGCCGCCTTCCTCCTTCACGACGCCGACGACCTTCACGGTCTTGCCGTCCATCTTCTCCACGTCCTTCGCCTTCTCTCCGGCGACGACGTACTTCACTTCCCCGGCGGTAAGGGTTACCGTAACCTTGCCTTCTTCGCTCTTCGCGACGCTGACCTTCCCCTGTACCGTCGTCTTGTCCTCAGCCAAGGAAACGGCCGAGAACATCACGAACAAAGCGCAAACCGCCAACCCGACCTTTACGGCCTTCATCTTTAACTCCTCCTATCATCTTGGGTCGCATCGAGTTCCGCGCGCGCGGTCTTGAATCTCGGCGACCCTTACCTGCCATCCTCAGACGGTACCGAAGCCTCGAATATTCAATCCCCGGCTTCATTTCCCGTCCACAGATTGCTCATCCTAACGTACGGCTTCTTTTTTGCAACTCCAAACCCATCTTCGAAAGCCGGTTGCGCTGTCTCCGGACGATAGGAAGA
>JAOACM010000262.1 GCA_026417845.1 Planctomycetota bacterium
CCCCGCCGCCTTCTTCCCGCCGACGAGGCCGTCAGGACGGAACCTCGCCCACAGGAGCGCCACAACTGGTTCTCCCGAAAGACGCGAAACGCCGCGCGGGCCCCGTGCCGGCCCTACTTGAGGGGGGTCAGCGCGTACATGCCCCAGCAGTTGGCCCAGTACCCGCGACCGTCCGGGAGAAAGACGGTCGCCGCCGGCCATCCCGTGCAGCCGGTCATCTGGCAGCTGTTCTTCCTGTCTCCGGTCTCCCGCCAGCCGAACCCGCCGTCGTCCACGCCGCCGAACACCAGCGCCTGTTTTTTCTCCAGGTCCAGCCTGTAGCAGCTCGATCCATCGCCCTGCCCTACGTAAAGGAACCTGCCAGCCGGGCTGAGCGACATGCCCGTCGGGCACAGGAAGACGGTCGTCTCCAGCGGTCCGCTCGTGTTTATCGGCCGCTCCTTCCCCTTGCCGGTTATCACCGTCCCCTCGCCCGTCTTCAAGTCCACCATCGTCACAGGACCCCGGCAATGGAAGTAAAAGCGCATCTTCTCCACATCAAGCGCGTACCGGTCGAACGCGTACCAGCCGTTCCTCAGACAAGGCGCGACCTTGAGTTTCTTATACCCCCTGCAGTCGGGCGGCTCCTCGCCGCTGGTAACGAAAGCGTAGATGTCGCCCATCCGGTCCTTGGCGATTATGAAGTATCCCCCCTTGAAATGGTGCCACTGCCCCAGAGACGTAACCGTCCCGGCCTCCAGGTCCACGTAGCGCCACAAACCCTTGCCTAGCGCGTCGCGCACGAACAGGTGTCTGCCGTCGCCGGAGACGCAGATGAGGTTGGTGGAGTTGTACGTCCAGCCGCCAAAGCGGGCGCGGCTGATCGGACCGTCCGCCAGCCCGCGGAGCGACCCGGCTATCGTCTCGACGCGATCGGTCTTCGGACTGTAGCGCCTGATGACCGGCGCGTCGCACTCGGTCCAGTACAGGTTGCCAGCGTTGTCCGAGTCGTGCCCCTTTATGAGGTCCGTTGACTCCGCCATGCCCGCCGGGCCGTCGAGCATTCCGCCCGCGAAACTCCAGAAGTTCCAGACGAGAACCCGGAGCGAATATTTCTGGTTTTCCGGCGGATCCCTGACCTCCCCGGCTGCCGGTGGGCGGACCTGATCGCCCGGTCGTCCTTCAGCTCCCCCGGTCGCGGTCGCGCCGCCGGCCTTCCCGGCATCCCCTCCGGCATCGCCCGCAATCGCTACGGCCACTGCCGCCATGATCGCCGTCGCGGCCATCATCGCAAAGGCTGCCGGGACCGCCGCTCCCGCCGGAGGCGCCGGCTCCCCCCTCCTTCTTACGCCCATCACAGCCCGCCTCCTCTCTTCCGGCGGATTCGCGCGCCGGGCGCCTTGAGGCCGGGACTTGCGCGCGGATCCCGCGCGGCGCACGGGGCCGCCCCTGGAGCGGACGCCGCATACGCCCGCGCACATCCGCTCCCGGCACGAAGTCGGCCCGGCCCGCGGGGGCGCGCAGGGAACAGGGGAAAGCCGCGGGCCGCGCCCGCCCGCGGCGCGATCGCCATCCGGCCTATTTCGCGCGCAGGCCGATCGCCTCGATCCGCATCTTTCCGCCCGCCGGAGCGCTCTCGTAGGCCAGCAGGAACTCCCCGGCCGGCCCGGCCTCGATCGCCGGATCCTTCGCCTCGTTCCCGGCGCCGCCCGCGAGCTTCCGGTCCTTCAGGGTGACCGCGAGCGTCTTCGCGTCCATCCCCCGCAGCCATATCTCATACTCGGCCAGGTTCAGCCTGTCCGGCAGTATTTTCCCCTTGACCCATGCGAAAAGCCACGTCCCCCTCCCGTCCCACGCCACGGCCGGCTTGCCGTACGGCCACATCCCGTCCGCCGTGCCCTTGAATCCCCCCGGCGCGCCGGCGTGCCAGCGGTCCGTGTTGCCCCACGTGGCGGTGTCCACGACATTGGGCACCCGGCGGCCGCATACGTCGCTCAGGTAATATCCGTAGTTGACGTTCTCCTCCGGAGCCGATCCGTCCGCGTTGACGCGCGAGCACAGCACCGCACCGGGGCCGGGCCAGCCCCACGGGTTCGGAAACGACTCGCGCGCCGAGACGGCCATGAAATTCCCCTGCCCGTCATCGGCCAGCGAGATGTCGTTGGGGCAGCGGGTATTCATCTTCCCCTTGGCGCCGACGCTTTTGAGCGGCTTGCCGGTCTCGGCGTCGGCCATGCAGCCGGATGCCGTCTGGCCGTCGGACCAGGCGACGAGCACCTTGCCGGCCGAGACTCTGACGGCCGGCGAATGGCCCGCCTCGGCGTACAGTATGGGCTCGGAGTCCAGGACCTTGCCCTCCGCGGAAACCCTGACGCCAGCTACGCCGTAGGCATCCCTCCCGCGCGCCTCCTGCCAGACCGCCACGAAATGCCGTCCCGTCCACGCGGCTGCCGGCCGCGCCTGGTTGCGCTGGCGCGCGGCGATCTCGAAATCAGGGACTCTGATCTTCCCGGTCCTGGCGTCCACTATCGCCCCGCGCACGTCGTAGTCCTTCCCGTTGCGGAAGTCCTGCCAGACGACCAGAAATACGTCCGCCCCGGCCGCGACGGCCGGCCGCGACTGCGATTCCGGCGCGCCGCAGACCTTTACCGGGGCGGAGTCCAGCGGCTTGAACGACCCCGCCTCGACGCGCGCGGCGGAGATGTCGGCCGTTCCGTTCAGGCCCGGCCAGCCTTCCTGCCACGCCACCAGATAGACGCCCGCCCCGAACGCGACGCGCGGACGTACGAGCAGATCGCCCTCCGCCAGCGCCACGGGGGCTCCGGCCGCCAGCTCCGCCTCCCCCGCGCGCGCAGGCCTCCTTCCGATGAGCGTTCCGGAGGCCGCCGCGGCAAGGAGCGCCAGCCCCGCCGCCGAGACCGCGGCCGACAATGGTCGGACGGACGCCGGCGGACCGGAACCGCCCCCGCCCGCGCGCCGGTCCCCCGCTCGCCCGCCCACGCCCCTCACAGGGATAACGAACGCATCAGGTCCGCTCATCGCCCCTCGACCCCCTTCCTGTCGGACGGCCTGTACAGCCTCCCGATTCGATTTGTCCACCCGTGGCCGCTCCAGAAGTATATCTCGTGCGGAGGCAGCGGGTGTACCGCGTACACGCCGCACCAGCCAAGCCGGGAATCCTTCGCCGGCTCCTCCATGCACCTCTCGTTCCGCGTGTTGCCGCCGGCTATCGTTCGCATCTCGCCGTTCTGCCAGACGCGTAGACCCCAGTCGTCCACCCCGTTCGTGTTGAACCGCTTGCGGTACGGGTCGTACACGATGTAGCCGGGCGAATCGTGGAACCCGCAGTTCTTCTCCGGTCCGTCGCGGAATCCTACGCCGGGACCTACGGCGACGGTCACCTGCTTCGCCGCCAGATCCACCTTGCGTATGCAGTGGTTCCACCGGTCCGCCACGTATATGCATCCGTCCGCGCCGAAGCACATGCCCCCGCCCATGATGAGGTTGAACTTCGCAGACTCCAGCGGCCCGTCGTCGGGCTTGCCGGGACCGCCCTGTGGGTTGAGCGTCTCGACCCTGCCCTCGGGCGACACGCGCCGCAGGAAATTGTTGTCCATGATATAGGCGACGCCTTGCGCGTCGGCGATGACGTTAGAATGCAGATACTTGAAGACCGCCTCCTTCCCGGCGCCGTCCGCCGGTTTCCCCTTCCATTCCGGCTTCGCCGGGTCGCCGGCCACGGTCTCGACCAGCCACTTCCCGCCGTCCCCGCGGCGGAGCCTCCTGATGCACCGGTTGGACCGGTCCCCGATGTAGAACCCGTCCTTCCCGTCGGGGCAGATGGATATCTGGCGGCCGAGCGTCGCCTTCTCGACCGGGCCGTCCGCGCAGCCGTACGTCCCCGGTATCCCGGCGAAGAACCTGAACGTTCCTTCCTTCGAGATGTGAAATATCACGCCCTCGGTGGCGAAGTACGCCTCGCCGGAAGGCACGAAGCACAGGCTCCCGGCGTGCGAGAACCCGGCCTCCAGGGCCGGACCCTCGAGCTGCCCTCCGGCGTTCGCCGCACCGGCGAATATCTCGGCGCGCCACTGATCTATATCGTCAACGTATCTGATCTGCGTCTCGGCCGCGCCGCCGATCCCGGCGGCTGCCGCCGCGACCGTCGCCGCCGCCATTCCGGCGAGGACCGCCCGTAACGACGGCCGCCCCCCCGCCGCCGGCGAAATTTTCCGCCCCATGGCTTTTCTCCTTCCGGTTCCCATGCCGCGATCCGACCTTTCGCCGGGCGCCATTCGACCGGCGCCTGCGCTCCCCCTTCGCATCATGTGCGATCCCCGCGCGCCCCGGCCACCCGGCCCGGCTTCCCGATGCGGGACGGCCGGCCCCCGGCGCAGCTTCGCTTCAATACGGAATCCCCCGGCGAGCGAGGAGCTCCGCCCGGTTCTCCCCCGCTACGCTTCAGACCAGCCGGTGAAACGCCCGCGACCGGCGCCCCAATATACCATACACCGCGGCGGGCGGCGGGTTGAGCGGAAAATACATGCCGTGTTATTATGTGTCATCGCGCGGAAGGAACCGGCCCGGCGATGCGGGCCGGCGCGTGGGATGCCTGGCTGGTCTCAGTGGGATGGAAGGCTCTCGCGACGACGGCAAGGACGCGCGAGGGTCCCCGTCGGCGGATTTGCGGAGCCGGAGCGGCCCTGCCGGCGGAGAAGTTTCCCCATCACGGCGCCGGCACGGTCTCCTCGGCGGCGTAGAAAAGCGCCGCCTTGAGGATTCGGCGGTTTGCGTCATCCACCACATAGAGAGCCGCATCGGTAACGGTCACCGCCCGCGGGTGAGCGAAGTGGATGCCGCCGATTGCGGAGCTGGCATCGTCCACGTTGCCATAGCGTCCGATCCGCGCGATCCTGTTGCAGTTGGAGTCGAGCACCACGACCGAGCAGAGCTGTCGCGCCGGGATCCACGAGCGGGCATAACCGTCCATGTCGTGGCGCGAGTGGTTGCAGGAACAGTCGGGGGCCATTTGGTTGGTCATGCCCCCGTAGGCCCAGAGGGCGCCGGGAATCTCTTCGCCTTTGCCTGCCTTGATGCCCGGACCGGTGTTCAACGGGAACTTGTCGCCCCGGCCGCGGAACTTGATCAGCGACCCGTGTCCGCCGAAAGTACGGTAGCCGATTTTAACGTCGGCGACGCCGTCGAGCCTGTCCTGTCCGGCCGGCATGATCCCGGCAGCCACGACGTAAAGGTTCCCGTCGCGGTCCATGCGGATGCCGTGTCCCCAGTTGCGTGCCGGGCCGATAGCGTCGGCGGTAAGCAGCCTGCCGTCGAGATCGCGCACGGCCACGCCGCGCACGTCGCCGCGAGTGGCGTCCTTGGCCGCGTTGCTGGCCGCCGCCCAGTCCGGGTCCAGCCCTTCGTAGACCCAGACGATCCGCCCGGCGACGGTAACGTCGAATCCTTTGTCGTGAACGTTGCTGTGGCCGCGGACGCCGGTGCGCAGCACGGCATCCAGCCTGTTTGGATTTTTCGGACCGGGATAGAACTGGTCCGGGAAGTGCTCCCACCAACCGGCCTCGGGCCTGGGAACGAACCGGCTCGTCGGCTCCGCGCCCTCCTTGAACGGCACAGCCTTACCGGCGGCGTCCAGCCGGAAGATGTACTTGTTGTAGCCCATCGGTCCGCAGCCAAAATAAACAAGGCCGTCCGGACCGATGTCGAACTCGCTCAGGTGATTCATGCCGTTGAGCGGCCAGGCTGTATCCAGTTCCCCAGTCTTGCCGTCCAGACGGCACACAGAAGTGGTTCCGAAGTATATCTTGTCGGTCGTCGGGTCGGCCGCGATCCGCGGATTGTGGCTGCCGTACCAGGCGAACCCCTTAATATCTGGAATGGCTGGAGTCGGGCAGGTCCTGCGCGGCGGGGGCTTGTCGGCGAAAAGGGTCTTCAGCGCCTCCATCGCCTTGGGCCGGAGCTTTTCGTCCTCGGAGCAGTGCGGCGTGTAGGGACCGAACCAGCCGCCGACCGGCACCTTATCGCCCCATCTCGTAGTCGCCAGCCGGATGCCGGCTTCCTGCAATATGGCGGACGGCGTGTCCGCTGGCGGAGGCCAGAGCGTCCGAAAATATTTACCGTCCTTCTCTATGCAATTGGCCATGATGGGCATCCAGGCGATATCGCGTTCATGCTTTGCCTGCAGCCCCAGCGAAACCCTGACCTTACAGCCCGAAGGGGCCTTTTTGAAATCGTCCGTCAGCCCGTCCCATTCGATCCTCTGGGAGAGGGAATTCTGCTGGAACGGATGCGGCGCGTTCGGGCCCAGAACGCCTGAGGCTAGATGCCGCACGACCTTCCCGTCAGGACCGACTATCGCCACAGTCGCGTCGCATTTGCCCTTCGACGCGAAGGTTATGACCCACTTGTCACCCTGCTTCTCCACCTTCGGCTTCTGCGTGAACCCGAACAC
>JAOACM010000263.1 GCA_026417845.1 Planctomycetota bacterium
CCCCAACTGTGGGCACGTCAACCAAGTTACGCTTGTCTTCGCGGCTTCCTATGCTTTGTATCCTGGGTGGCGCCTCCCATCGGGACCGGTCGCGCGGTCTCTTCGCCGGCCACTTCCGCCGCCTCCGCCCCTATGCGGTCGTGGGACATGCCTTCCCTGATCCCTTATCCTTCCCCCTCCTGCTCGCCTTTTTCCTCTTCCCCTGGCGCATCCTTGATCGCTGCGTCCAGTACGCCGTCAACGATCGCCTCCGCAACCGGTCGTTCCAGGCCTTCCGCGACAAGTTCCTCGATCGCACGGTCCGGTTCTCGGCCCTCCACATACATTTTTCTCATCGCCTTCATCGTGGCGATGCATACGGCTTTCAGCATTTCCGCAAAATCCTCATCGGGTGCCAGCCACTGGATTCCCGCCATCGGGTCGCCGCCGCTCAGTACGGTGGAGGCGAATGATCCGGCGGTCATCCGCAGGAAAGACAGGCTCCTGGCCGCCCGGATCTCCTCCACGTGTTCCCGGAGCCACTTTTCAAGCGGTACCGCCTCGCGCAGCAGCGCGTCCCGCGCAGCCGCGGCGGCGCGCGGGTCGAGATCGGACAGGTAGGTGGCATTATCGCCGAGCGGTTCGGCGGCATGGCCGAGTATCCCGACGGCGGTCCAGAACGGGACGAACGCGCGCTGGCCATCTTCCGCCCTCACAGCCATAAGTTCCGCCCGCCCCCTCAGCAGCGCGCGCTCCCCGTCCCACTCGAAGAACTGTACGATCCTGTCTTCTTCGAGCGGTTGCGGCAGGCGCCTTGGAGCGGTGACGTATCTGAAGACCCTCGCGGCGATCGCTCCCTCAATCCGGCGGACGTCCCCGCCGTCTGAGCACGATTCGATCTCGGCCGGCGTAATCGTGAGGTCGAAGATGCCGTTCGACAGCAACAGCCCTTTAGCAGTGGTCTTCTTCAGCGCCTCCGAGAGAATCCGAGCGTCCGCGAGGAATTCCCGCCCGGACTCTTCCGCCGCCCGCTCCGGAGACAACGCTTCCGCGTTGTATGCCCTGCCGCTTCGCGTCCAGTTTCCCCCGCCCCTCCGCATAGCCAGGCGCATGATCTCGAATCCCATGCGCCAGTCAACTAAACTTGCCAGCGATTCCAGCGCGACGGCGACCCATCTGCCGCCGTTTCTGAGTCTCAGGACCACGCCGCGCGTGGAGCCGGGGCCCCAGATGCGCAGGGAGGGTTCGTCCCCCTCTTCGTCGAGCACCGCCTCGTCGTACAACGGCCTCTCCAGTCCATCCTCCCATTCGCCCAGCAGTTCGTTCCACTCCCCCGCCGACAATTTCGCCCTCTTCAATACGAATACGGCCGGCATCGGCAGCCTCCTTATTCTCCCGTCCCCCGCGGAGGCTGCGCGGCCGGCAGCGACCTTGGATGGGCATCCCGGCGGCGGACGGAGCGCCCGCCGCCCTCAGCGTTCCATTTCCCCGACGCCTCTCCGTCGTCCGGTATGCGGGCCGTGAGCGCGGAGGTCCCTCCTGCGGTTCGAATGAAGGACCGGTCAACGTTGCCTTCAGACGGCGACCGGCGGACCTCTTGCTCAATACCTTCAGGTGCCGGCTGCGCCCCCTCATCCGCGGTCATGCATCCTGCCGGTTCCGGCGACCGGTCGTTGAAGTGCCCGAACAGGCGGGTATTGTACGTGTCGCGTCCGTCCGGTCAAACCGAACGGCGACGCCACTGCGGAGCGAGGGGGGGAGGGGCGGGGTATGGCGTGGGCTCCCGTCGCGTAAGCGCAGGAGCCGCATTGCCCGGCCCGGAACGCAGGGTGCCGGGCGCGCCCAGGCGGCGCCGGGAGGGGGCGCCGAATCCCGCCGTGCGGCACCCGCGACGGCGAACCGGTGCCACGACAGGGGACCGCGCGCCTGAAAAAGTCGCGCGGAGAAAACGTAATTGTTTGGCTTGGGTTCAGGCTGGGGCTGCCATTCGTAGTGGCGCGATCGAGCGGGACAGCAGTAGCGCTACCACATATACCCGGCGTCCCTGTGCTTCACACATACGGAACGGAGCGGTAAACAATTATGAGAAAACGCTCTGGAGGCGAAACCATGGTGCGTCCGGGAGCTTTGTGTTTCGACATGGATGGACTGCTGGCAGATACCGAGCCGATACATATCGAGGCGCACGTCCGGGCGCTGAGACGGCGGGGCATCGAATGCGAAACTGGGACGTTCGCTGCCTTCGTGGGGCTGCCGGTAGCTGAGACGGCAGCGGAGATAAAGCGGAAGTTTTCGCTGCCGGAAAGCGTGGAGAAGCTGGTGTCGGAGCAGGAGGAGGCGTTCCTCGACCTTCTGGCCGACAGGTATCTCTGCCCGCTGCCCGGCGTCCGCGAGTATCTCCGGGAAGCGAAGGCGCGCGGCGTTCCCGTGGCGGTGGTGACCAGCAGCGCCTCACGCATCGCCGCCGCCGTCCTTTCGAAGCTGCTTGATGCGCTCGGGGTGCCGCGCATCGCGCCGGGCGACTTCTTCGCGACGGTGGTTTCGGGCGAGGATGTCGCCAAGCGCAAGCCGGCGCCGGATATCTATCTGGAGGCGGCCCGCAGATTGCGCGCGGAGCCCCCGGACTGCCTGGCCTTCGAGGATTCGCCAGCTGGTGTAGCCTCGGCAAAGGCGGCCGGGATGCGGTGCGTCGGGGTGCCTTCGCAGTACGTGCCGAGAGCAGCCATGGCCGGGGCCGACGCGCTCTATACGACGCTCAGGGAGGCGTTCCTGGCCGGCGAATGGCCCGCTGCGGGCGCCGGCGGCCCGAAGATCAGGAAGGCGCGCAGGGGGCGGAAAACCGGTTGACGATACGGGCAGCCGCCGAATAAGCCCCTGTCCGGAAACCTCCCAATGGGCCAGGTGGTATGCCGCGGGAGCCCTGGCCGCCTCGGGAGTTTCGGATAGGCTCTCAGTCGAGGGGCCAAAGGCGGGGGAGCGGCCGGCGGACAGGCGCCTGATCGGCCGGCGCAGCGGACCTCGCTTGCCTCTGTGGATGTTCCCGGCGCCGCAGGAGTCTTTTTGGAGGGATTGAGACGTGGATATCCAGCTTCGCGACGAGTTCACGGCGTCCTGGAAGAAATATTTTCCAGGGGCCGAGCTGCCGGTCGTGTTCTTCTTCTCGGCGGAACCGGGCGATGCCGAGCCGGTAAAGCCTCCGGCCGGCAGGGGACACAGGTGCGTAATCGCCGATCTGGTCAGAGCCAGGCGCGGAGCTTCGCTCTGTTTCGACGAGGCCTCGCTGGGCTGTCCCGGTGCGTGCAGGTTTTTCGGCTTCCGGAGCGAACCCGGTCCGGAATTCAGGTACTTCCTCTCCACCGGGATACCGGGGAAGCTGGAGGGGGAGCGGTACAAGAAGACGCCGGAGCTGGTGGACGCGATGATGCGGGGGCAGCCGGAGTTCAAGGCGCCGGCGAGGCACGTAATATTCAAGCGATGGGACAGGATCGGCGATGGGGACTCGCCCGAGGCGGCAGTATTCTTCGCTCCGCCCGATGTGCTGGCCGGTCTGTTCGCGCTGGCCAACTTCGACGAGGAAGGTGCCGACGCGGTGCGCTGCCCGATGTCGGCCGGCTGCGGGGCGATAGTGCGGCTGCCGTATCTGGAGGCCAGGTCGCCGGATCCGAAATGCGTGCTCGGCATGTTCGACGTATCGGCGCGACCTTTCGTGGAGGAAAACATCCTTACCTTCGCGGTCCCGATGCCGAAGATGGCGCGGATGATCGGAAACATGAAGGAAAGTTTCCTTATAGCGAAATCGTGGGCGAAGCTGAAGGCCAGGATATCCAGCGCGGCGGCAAAGAAATGACGCGTCCTGTCCTGCCGGCAACGACGGATGATTGGAGGCGACCGAACGGGGGGACGATCCGTGAAGTACGCTGTGATCTGCCCGGACGGGGCGGCCGACAGGCCGCTCAGGGAATTGAAGAACCGCACGCCGCTCGAAGCCGCAGAGATGCCCAACGCCCGGGCGCTGGCCGCGACAGGGATCGTCGGGCTGGTCCGGCACATCCCGAAGGGTATGGACAAGGGGTCGGACGTGGCGTGCATGAGCCTGCTGGGATACGATCCGTCCAGGTACCATACCGGGCGGGCACCGCTCGAGGCGAAAGCGCTCGGCGTGGAGCTCGAGCCGGGCGACATCGCCGTCAGGTGCAATCTGGTGACCGTATGCGACGGCCGGATGGAGGACTTTTCGGCCGGGCATATTTCGACGGATGAGGCCCGGGTGCTGATAGAGGCGCTGAATGCGCGGCTGGCCGACGGAAAGGTCCGGTTCCACGCTGGCGTGAGTTACCGGCATCTGCTGGTCCTGCGCGGATTCGGCAGGCGGCTCGACGCGAGGTGCGTTCCCCCGCACGATATAACCGGCAGGGAAGTCACGCCGTACCTCCCCAGAGGCCCGGATGCCGGGATCCTGCTGCGGCTTATGGAGGAGAGCGCTCGCATATTCGAGACGCACGAGGTGAACCGCGTCCGCGCGGACCTTGGCGAGTCGCAGGCCACCCAGATATGGCTGTGGGGTCACGGGATGCGGCCGGATATCCCGCCCTTCCGCGAGACGACCGGGCTGTCGTGCGCCTGCATCAGCGCGGTGGCTCTGGTCAGAAGCCTGGCCATGTACGCGGGCATCGAAGTCCTGGATGTTCCGGGCATAACCGGATACACAGATACGGATTATGGGGCCAAGGGGAGGTACGCAGCGGAGGCGCTCGGCCGGTTCGACATGGTCTTCGTGCACGTGGAGGCGCCGGACGAATGCGGCCATAATGCCGACGTGCTCAACAAAGTGAAATCGCTCGAGGCAATAGACAGGCATATAATAGGTCCCCTGGCGGAGGCGGCGCGCCGTCACGGGGAGCATCGGATACTGGTATGTCCCGACCACGCTACGCCGGTAGCGCTCAGGACGCACTCCGACGAGCCCGTTCCTTTTCTGGCGTCCGGTTCCGGCATAGCCGCCGCCGGCGGGCAGTTTTCGGAGAACGGAGCGAAGGGCAGCGGGATCGTGTATGATCGGGGCTGGGAGCTTCTGCCGGGGCTGTTGCGCGGTTTCGGGAGGGACGCAGGGGGCTGAAAGGCGGACCGGCGCGCGGCGCCGGAGGAGGGAGCTTTCCGTCACGCGGCACCGCGCGCGGGCCGATATCGGCGGCGCGGCGGCCTCCGTCGCGCGAGCTGTGGGGGGGCGCTGGCGGTGCCGGGACCGGCGCGAAGAGCCTATCCGAAAACCTCCGACACGTAAGCTTGTACGCTCAGGAGCCCCACTGTCCGGCAGGAAGTTTTTGGATAGGTACGAAAGGCCCGCCGGGACGCGGGGCGGCGGGGCTTTTCCGCCCGCCGCCGCGGAGCTGAGATGGCGGACGGGCTGCCGGGGCGGACGCCGGGGGCAGGGTCGAGTGAGGCCCGCGATGGGAAGAATGGAGGGCGCTATGGAGATAAAGGGCGTTTCGGTAGTCGCCTTCGTGTTCAGACAACAGGCGAACACCGTACAGTTCCTTATGCTGAAGCGGAGCAAGGAACGCGGCGGCTTCTGGCAACCGGTCTCCGGTACGATAAAGGGCAGGGAAACGGCCGCCCAGGCGGCGATGCGTGAGGTCGAGGAGGAAACCGGTCTCCGCCTGAGACGGTACGTCGTGGCGGACGCGGTGAACGTCTTCTACAAGGAAGCGGAGGATACCATCTACGTCGAGCCGGTATTCGGGATTGAGGTGGCGGACGGGAAGGTGACCCTGTCGCCCGAACATATCCTGTACCGGTGGTGTTCGCCGGAAGATGCGATGGGGCTTCTGCCGTTCGAGGGGAACAGGGTGGCCCTCAGGGCGGTCTGCCGCGCCATCGGGGTTCCGGTCGAGGTCGGGGCGCGCGAGGGAGAGCGGACAGGGACAGGGGGTCCGGCAACCGCCGGCGGCGGAAAAAGATGAAAGAGGATCGGGACTTGAAATCCGGGCGACGCCAGGCCGTCGAAGCGGGCGGGGGGGCTCCGGCTGGCGAGCGCGTGGCGGTCTACGATACGACGCTGCGCGATGGAGCTCAGTCCGAGCACGTCTCATTCTCGCTCGAGGATAAGCTGGACATAGCCCGCTGCCTCGACGAGATAGGGGTGGATTTCATAGAGGGCGGATGGCCTGGGAGCAACCCAAAGGACCTGGAGTTCTTCGAGGTCGTCAGGAAGATGCGCTTCGTCAACGCCAGGATCGCCGCCTTCGGCAGCACCAGACACGCGGGCTTGGCGCCGGATAAGGACGAGAACCTCAGGCTGCTGGCAAGGTCCGGGGCACCGGCGCTGACCATATTCGGCAAAAGCTGGGATCTCCACGTCCGCGGCGCGCTCCGGACAACCCTCCAGGAAAATCTCGAAATGATCCGCTCCTCGCTGAAGTTCCTGCGGCCGCACTGCGAGGTGTTGATATACGATGC
>JAOACM010000264.1 GCA_026417845.1 Planctomycetota bacterium
GTCACCGGCTAACCAGCTTTTCCCCTCTCGAAGGCTTCTGGAAGCCCGTATCCGACTTTGCAGCTACGGCCACGCAACCATATCCCTTGCGCCAGCCTCCTATCCTTGACGATGCGGCCCGGGTAGGCTAAATGATGCGCCGCGCGGAACGCGCATTTGAACGATCCGGCGGCCGGTTCGAACCGCATATCCGGGGGGGGAATTCCCGGAGAGATCGTGAGGGAAGCGCGGCACGTTTCTTGCGGCCGTCTGCCGAACCATCGCCTTCGGATAAGGGTCTGTCTGAAAACTCCCGCGGCGGCCTTGGCTTTCGTGCCGGGGCTGCCGGATCCGGCCGGAGGTTCCCGGACAGGCGCTAAGAGCTTATACAGAACCTCCGGCCGGGTTCTGCGGAACGCTGCGGGAAACTGGACACCCGGGGGAGTTTTTTTGGGGTCTGAACACCCATGATGTTCGTGCACGCCCGCGCATGGAGGGGGCGGGAAGGTTGCGGCGGCAGATCCCTGCGGCGCCGCCCGTTCTGTTCAGGAGGGTTTGACCTTGAAAGGACGCGAAGCGGCCCTGACGGTCGCGGCCCTGGCGATCGGCGGGATCGCCGGCTACATGTTTGGTGGAGGGATGCACGCCAGGGAGTATGCTTTGACGGCGGCCCGTCCGCCGGCCTCTGAGCCTGTGCGCGTGAGGGCTGCCGCGGCCGCCATGGTGGACGCAGAGGAGTTCAACGAGTTCGCCGGGACCGTACAATCGCGCAGGGTGGTCCAGGTCTCGCCCCAGGTGATGGGCCGGGTGCGCGAAATAACCGTAGCGGCCGGCGACAGGGTCAGGGCCGGCCAGACGCTTGTAGTCCTCGATGATCAGGAACTTCAGGCGCGCGTCAAGCAGGCCGAGGAATCCGTCAGGGCCGCGGACGCGGCGGCGAAGGCCGCGGAGGCCGGCGTGGAGGCGGCGCGGGCCGCGGTCAGACTCGCCGAGCTCGAACTCGAACGCCAGAAAGCCACCTATGCCGCCGGCGCCACTCCGAAGGCGGCGCTCGATCAGGCCGAAACCGCCCTGAGAACCGCCGCCGCCGCGCTGGAATCGGCCAACGAACAGGCGAAGGCCGCTGTCAGGAACCGCGACGCCGCCGTCCAGAACCTCGACGCCTCCCGGGTCATGCTTTCCTACACGAAGATACGCGCCCCGATGGATGGCGTCGCGGTGGACAAGTACGCCGAGGTCGGAGATATTGCCGTTCCGGGCCGGCCGCTGCTGACCATCCAGAGCGACATCGAACTCAGATTTGAAGCGCCGGTGTCGGAAGCCTGCGCGCGGCGAATTTCCGTGGGAATGCCGGCGATCGTCAGGGTGGACGCGGCCGGGAAATCCTGGGATGCCGTGGTGCAGGAGATCGTTCCGGCGATGGATCCGAACAGCAGGTCGTTCCTGGTCAGGACGAACCTTCCGGAGCCGGCGGGCCTGAAACCGGGCATGTTCGGCCGCCTCAGGTTCGCCTGCGCGCCGGGCAGGACGCTCGCCATCCCGTCAGGGGCTGTGATCAGACGCGGCCAGATCGAGCTGGCATTCGTGGCCTCCGGAGGAGCGGCGCGGCTGCGGATAATAAGAACCGGGCGGACGATCGCCGACAGGGTCGAGATACTGTCGGGTCTCGCAGCGGGCGAAGAGGTCGTGCTCGACCCGCCGGCCAACCTCCGCGACGGCGACCCGATATCCGTTCAAACTGGGGGAGGCGGCGGGAAACCACCGGCTGAGGGAACGGAGGAGTAAGCCCCGGTACGGAAACAGGCGGGCGCTGCGCCGCGGAAGTCTCTGGCGTCTCAGGATTTTGGGCAGACTCGAGGGGTTTGGACGGGCTCCAGGAGACTTTTCGAAAACCTCCTGCCGGATCCGGGAAGACTCCGCAGAAGCCCCTGCCGCCCCGGAGGTTTCTGGACGGCATCTGAGATCCCGTCCAAAAACTTCCCGCGAAGTCGAGAGCGCAGAGCCGTAAACTGCGTGGCGGCAGGTTTCCGGACAGGCTCTAAAAATCTGTCCGAAAACCTCCGGCCGGATCTGGCGACCCGCTGTGGAAGCCTTGGGCGCCATGGGAGTTTTCGGATAGGCTCCAGGCAGCGGGTGGACGGCCGCGCGGACCTGCGGGTCCGGGCAACTCATCCGGAGATGCCAGGTGCCGCATGGCGGGAGACTCCCCGTGCCGGCCGCGGTCCTGGAAAAATCTGGCGAGGATGTATACGGCGTGAACTCTCATCCGAACGGCGTGAACGCGCATGGCCACGGCGGGCTGGCCGGCGCCATAGTCTCGTTTTTCATAGACTCGAAGCTGACGCCCCTGGTGGCTGTCGCCTCGATCCTGCTGGGCATTGCGGCGGTGGTCCTCCTTCCGCGCGAAGAGGAGCCGCAGATAGTCGTTCCGATGATAGATGTATTTGTGGAGATGCCGGCCGCATCGGCGAAGGAGGTCCAGCAGCGGGTGACGCGCCCGCTGGAGAAGCTGCTGTGGGAGATACCAGGCGTCGAGTACATATACTCGACCAGCATGCCCGGCCGGGCGATGCTGGTGGTCAGATTCGAGGTCGGACACCCGGCGAGCGACGCGCTGGTCAAGCTGAACGCCAAGATCGCCGCGAACATGGACAGGATTCCGCCGGGGGTCTCCCCCCCGCTTATCAAGCCCAAGTCCATAGACGACGTGCCGATCCTGGCGCTGACGTTCTGGAGCGAGCGGTACGACCACGGCGTACTCAGGCGCGTGGTTGCGCAGGTGGACGATGCGGTCAAGACGGTGGATGGGGTCAGCGAGACCACGATTACAGGCGGATATCCGCGGCGCATACGCATAATTCCCGACAGGACCGCGATGGCTGCGAGACAGCTTTCGCTGTCTGATATTGCCGGGGCGGTCGAGCAGGCCAGCCGCCCGCTTCCGGCCGGGGCCGTGCGGCAGGGTGACGGCGAGATACTGATCGAGACCGGTGCGTTCCTGACCGATGCCGCCGCCGTGGGCGCCGTCGTGCTCGGCGTGCACAACGGCAGGCCGGTAAAGGTGTCGGACATCGCGCGGGTCGTTGACGGCCCGGATGAACCGGATCAGTACGTGTTTTTCCTCCCCGGATCGGCATGGAAAGGCCGGGCGGCAGGCCGGATGTCTGCGGTACCGGCTGGCGGGAATACGGCCGGCGTCCGGACAGGAGACGCCGCCGCGGAAACCACGGAGACAGGTTCCGCGGAGAGAGGGATTTTCCCGGCAGTGACGCTTTCAGTCGCCAAGCGCCAGGGTACGAACGCCATAGACGTTGCCGAACGGGTCCTCCGCAAGGTGGGCGATCTCAAAGGAACGCTGATACCCGTGGATATCGAGGTCGCTGTAACGCGCCACTACGGCCAGACCGCGAAGGAAAAGGCGGACGAGCTGATATTCCACATGGCGATAGCGGTAGTCTCCGTCACCGTCCTGCTGGCTATCGTCCTGGGATTCAGGGAATCCATGGTCGTCGCGGTCGCGATACCGGTTACGCTGGCGCTCACCATGGCGGCGTTCTACTTCTTCGGGTTCACGCTGAACCGCATCACGCTGTTCGCCCTGATCTTCTCGATCGGCATACTCGTGGACGACCCGATCGTGGACGTGGAGAACATCGTCCGGCACATGCGGATGCCGTCCAACAGGGGGCGTTCGATATTCGCGGTCGCCGTGGAGGCGGTCAACGAGGTGCGCAGCCCGCTCATCCTGGCCACGCTAGCCGTCATGGCCGCGATACTCCCGATGGCCTTCGTACGCGGGTTGATGGGCCCGTACATGCGGCCGATCCCGGTCGGAGCCAGCAGCGCGATGCTGTTCTCGAGGTTCGTGGCGTTCGTGATAACTCCGTGGGCGGCGGCGAGGATACTGCGAGGTGCGGTGCGCGAGGCTGCGGGGCAAAACGGCGGGGGCGGGCATCGCGTTCCCGGCGGCGACGGCGGCAACCGGGGCGGCGGACCCGGCGGGAGCGGAACCGCCGGGGGACCCGGATGCAGCGGAGGATGCAGGAGCGACGGCGGGAGCGGCAGCGGGAATCCGGGAGGGGGCGGAACGGGGGACGGGCATGGAAGCGGTGCAGGGCCGGGAGGCGGTGGAGGGTCTGGAAGCGGAGGAACGGCGGGCGGCGATGCCCCGGGCATCCACGGACCGGGCGGCGCCGCTAAGGAAGGTCACGGCGCCGGCGCGCATGGCGGAGGACACGACGGAGAACCGGAAGATTTTCTGACCCATCTGTACAGGCGCGCCATGGACCGGATCATTCATAACGCATCGCTGAGGTACGCCTTCCTGCTCGGAATAGCCCTGCTTCTGATCGGGTCCGTAGCGCTTGTCCCCCTGGGCAAGGTGCGGCTGAAGATGCTGCCCTTCGACAATAAGAGCGAGTTCCAGATAATCGTTGACATGCCCGAGGGGACATCGCTCGAACGGACGGCGGCCGTAGCCTCCGAGCTGGCCGAAGAGGCGCGCTCGATGCCCGAAACCTCCGACGTGCAGATATACGCCGGGACCGCGGCGCCGTATAACTTCAACGGCCTTGTGCGCCATTACTACCTCAGGCGCGGAGCCAACGTCGCCGACATCCAGGTGAACCTGATCCCGAAACACGAGCGGAAACGGCAGAGCCACGAGGTAGCAAAGGCGGCGCGCCCGGCGCTGCAGCGGATAGCGGAGCGGCATGGGGCCAGGATAAAGGTGGCCGAGGTGCCGCCCGGCCCGCCGGTTCTCCAGACGCTCGTGGCCGAAATCTACGGGCCGGACGACGATGCCAGGAACGCTCTGGCCAGGAGGGTCGAGAAGATATTCCTCGAAACGCCGGGCGTGGTGGACGTGGATACTTATATCGAGGACGCGCAGCCGAAGCTCGTGTTCGAAATAGATCGCGAGAAGGCCATGCTGCACGGCGTGGACACCGGGCGGCTCTCGCAGGAACTGAGGGCCGCGATAAGCGGGATGAAAGCCGGCATACTGCACGACGAGAGCGAGCGCGAGGATGTGGACATAATCGTCAGGTTGGACGAAGCCGAACGGTCGCGCGTGGCCTCCATAATGACGATACCCGTAAGGGGCGCCGGCGGAGCGATGGTGCCGCTGGGCGAGCTGGTACGGATAAAGGAGACGGTCCAGGACAGGAACATCTACCACAAGAATCTCATGCCGGTTTCTTATGTGACGGCCGACGTAGCGGGCGACGAAGAAAGTCCGGCATATGCGGTCCTGAAGATGCGAGAAGCCCTGGCCGGACTCAGACCGAACGCGGGCGGTCACGAAGGACTGGATATCTATCTGGCGAGCCAGCCGTTCGCCGGGGACAGGTACGCCCTGAAGTGGGACGGCGAAATGCACATCACTTACGAAGTCTTCCGGGATCTTGGCCTGGCATTCGCCGCCGTTCTTATCCTGATATACGTGCTGGTGGTCGGATGGTTCGAGTCGTTCGTGACGCCGCTTATAATCATGGCGGCCATCCCGTTCTCGCTGGTCGGGATACTGCCCGCGCACTGGGGACTGGATATCTTCTTCTCGGCCACCTCGATGATAGGCTTCATAGCGGGCGCGGGCATAGTCGTGCGCAACTCGATAATACTGGTGGACTTCATCGAGCTGCGGCTGCGGGAGGGGATGCCGCTGGACAAGGCGGTGGTTGACGCCGGCGCGGTCCGCTTCCGTCCGATGATGCTGACCGCGGCGGCGGTGATTGTCGGCGCGGGCGTGATACTGTTCGACCCGATCTTCCAAGGGCTGGCGCTGTCGCTGATGGCTGGTGAGGTGGCGAGCCTGCTGCTGAGCCGCATGGCGGTGCCGGTCTTCTACTACATGTTCGGCGGCCGGGGCCGGGGGGGACCGGATCCGGCGGCGGGAATTTCCGGACGCGACGGTAGGGATCGCATCGGGTAAGTAAAAGAGGGACGGAGAAGGACGGCGAAGGTCCGATCCGGAGCCGTCCCTGAGGTTCCGGTTCAGGAGGAGGGTCGAGGATATGTCCGGAAAGATCACGGTCCGGAAGGCGGACAGGAAAACGCTCGAATCGCTGGGCGTTTTCTCCTGGCCCGTATGGGAAAAGGAGCCTTCGACGTTCGATTACAGCTACGACGAGCAGGAGACGTTCTATGTGGTCGCCGGGAAGGCCAGGGTCGAACCGGAGGGCGGGGGAAAACCCGTGGAGTTCGGCGCCGGCGACCTTGTCACGATGCCGAAGGGGGTTAAGTGCGTCTGGAAGATAAGCGATACGATAAGGAAGCACTACAGGTTTGGGGGCTGATGCCGGACCCGGTTTTCCCACCGGCGGCATGCGGCGCCGGCTTGGAGGGGAAATCCCATGGGAGATATGGTGGTCCTGCTGAACGCGATCCAGGAGCCGGCCCCATGTTACGGGGCGATCGCCGACTGCCTGGCCTCCGCGCGTTACGATGTCAGGCC
>JAOACM010000025.1 GCA_026417845.1 Planctomycetota bacterium
AAAACAACCTGGCCACAGTCGAACAGGTGACCAACTACTGCAAGGCTGGCGGAGGCTGCGGCGGCTGCAGGCCGGAGATAGAGAAGATACTGGCCCGCATCAGAGAAAACATGCCGCAGGACCGGGCGGCAGCCTCCGGAGCCAGGCGCAGCGGGAAACTCACAAACATAGAACGCATACGCCTCATACAGGAGACCATCGAGCGGGAAATACGGCCGGCTCTGCGACAGGACGGCGGAGACGTGGAGCTTATAGACGTGGACGGCCCGAAGGTCACGATTGCCTTCCTGGGAGCGTGCGCCGGGTGTCCGGCGGCAGGCGTCACGAAGAAGGAGTTCGTCGAGGCCAGGCTGCGCGAGTTCGTCGCCGACGATATAACCGTTGAGGAGAAGCAGCCATGAAGACAATCTACCTGGACAACAACGCCACCACATGCGTGGCGCCCGAAGTTCTCGATGCGATGATGCCCTACTTCACGGAGAAATGGGGTAACCCGTCGAGCATTCACTCCTTCGGCGGCAGAGTAAAGAGAGACGTCGAGCGGGCGAGGGAGCAGGTAGCCGCTCTGTTGAACGCCGAACCGTCCGAGATAGTGTTCACGAGCTGCGGGTCGGAGAGCGATAACATGGCGATCCGCGGCGCGGTCGAGGCCGCCAACGGGAAGATCGGCATCATTACGACCCGCGTCGAACATCCGGCCGTCCTTGGGATATGCAGGTATCTCGGGTCGCGCGGCTGCCGGGTAACCGAGCTGCCGGTCGATTCCCTCGGCCGCCTTGATATGGCCGCCCTGGATCAGGCGCTGACAGATGGCGGGAGGGCCGTAGTCAGCACGATGTGGGCCAATAATGAGACCGGCGTTATCTTCCCCATCGCGAAGATCGCCGAAAAAGCGAAAGCCGCCGGATGTGTCATGCACACGGATGCCGTCCAGGCCGTCGGCAAGATACCCATAGATCTGCGCAAGGTGCCGGTGGATATGCTGTCGCTGTCCGGCCACAAGCTGCACGCGCCCAAAGGCGTAGGCGCCCTGTTTGTAAGGAGAGGCACCAGGGTAAATCCGCTGATATTCGGCGGGCACCAGGAAGGAGGCAGGAGGGCCGGAACGGAAAACGTTCCCTACATAATCGGCCTGGGGCGTGCATGCGAGCTGGCGATGAAAAACATGCAGGAGGAACGGACGCGGGTCGCCGCCATGCGCGACAGGCTGGAAAAGGGCATCCTCGAGACATGCCCGGACGCCCGCGTCAACGGCGACAGGGACAATCGCCTGCCGAACACGCTGAACGTCAGTTTCGAATACGTTGAGGGCGAGGCCATACTGCTGATGCTCAACGATCTTGGCATCTGCGCCTCGTCCGGATCGGCCTGCACATCGGGATCCCTGGAGCCGTCCCATGTGATGCGCGCCATGGGCGTCCCGTTCACCGCAGCCCATGGCTCAATACGCTTCAGCTTCAGCCGCTACAATACGGAAGAGGATGTGGATTACGTCCTGCAGAACCTGCCTGGGATAATCCGGAAGCTGAGGGAGCTTTCGCCATTCGCGGCGAAGGGGAACGCGATGCCGGCGGGGGGGAGAAAGTAGGACCGCATCCGCGCCGTGAGCGTTTAGAGCCTATCGGCTTTGTTGCATCAAGGTCGTAAGGTCTTGGCGTACAATGGGTTGCAATGTATTGCTTCAGGAGCGGCATTTGCGCCTAACGTATTGTTCTACATGGAGTTGCGACCTTAATTGTACAACAACGCCAGGCATCATCTTGGCTGCAAGGTACCAGCCGGCTCCTTTGCCTCTCTGACTTTAATGGAGATCGAGCATGTCTTTATCGGCTGCCTGTCGCCAGGCCGCTTGTATTCGAAGGCCAGCCGGGCCGAACCGCCTTTTACAGCCTTGAAGCGGGCGACCCACAGCGCCTCTCCGGCCGGAGCCGGCGCCCCGGCCTTCTCCTGCAACGACCACCCACCCTTGCCGGCCAGCTCCAGCACGTCTTCTGCTCCGACGGACGTTCTGAACCAGTCGAACCCGGCGAGCGGATTTCCACGCAATTCTATACGGATAGAGTCGCCGGGATTCAGCTCGATCGTCTTCCCGTCCTCCTCTTCGCCCGCCGTCAGGACCGCTCCATCAGCGGCCGGCACACCGCTTCCCGTTGCGTCCTTCCGCAGAAGCTCCTCCGGAGCCAGCCTGCGGCCTTCGGGCTTGTGCAGTGGGCTGGGATTGGGCCGCGGCATCCAGCCGTGATCGCCCCAGGAATCATCGAAGGGCCCCGTCCAGTACATGCGTCCCCAGGGAGTTTCAATGTAGTCGTTGACCGCAGGGGCCGGGCCCAGTTCCTTTTCCCTGTAAAGCAGAGATCCGAAGCGGCCCTCGCTCCGCGTCCCGGGAAGTTTCACGGTCAGCCTGTAGGTCCAGTCTCCGGAAACGTATTCGCCCGGCTTCGATAGTTTCCCGGCAGCATCCTGCCTTCCGCTGCTCCCGCCGCCCTCAGCGTCCGGCTTTTTCCCGTCTCCGGCTTTCGCTTCCCCGGCCCTGGCATCGGCATCTCCGGTTTTTGTGTCGGCTGGCGGCGGCCCTTTCAGTTTTCTGCCGCACGCCTCGCATTGGCGCCGCTTCGCGCTGCAAGCCCGGCACAGCATGAACGCCCCGCTTGAGGTATGCGCACCGCATACGCCGCATTCTCCGACGTCCGCCGTGAATCCCTTGCGTCGGCATTCGTCGCATAATTCGGCGTGCGCCGTGCCGGATACTGAAAGCGCTGCCGCCGCCGCCATGACCGCCAACGATACCATCCGCCGCAGATTCATAGCCCGTCCCTCCTCCGCATCAGCGCGTCGCATTCAGGATGGCCTTCGCCCCCGCGTCCGTCGCGTCAATCATCAGGGCGCGTTCGGCTGCCGCGGCCGCTTCGCGTTTCCTCCCCAGCTTCGCCAGCACGCCGGCCAGGCGCGTCCAGTTGGCGGCGTCATTTCCGTCAAGCGCCGACAGCACGGCGTATTCGCGCGCGGCCGCTTCCAGGTATCCAGCCGCGGCATGGCCACCCGCGGCCGCCGCCCGCCCCGCCGCCTCCTCGCAGGCTTTCCCGGCCAGCGCATGGAATTCTTTGTCGAACGGGTTGATAGTGTTCCCGGCCCAGGCGGCCTCGATGGCATCCCCGGTCCGACCGAGCTCTACGGCCAGTCTCAGCGCCTTACGGCAGGCTTCGAAATCCGAAAGGTGGATGCGCAGGCACTCCATCATGACCTCCAGCGCCGCGGCCCTGTTGCCGGTCTTCAGGTACAGGTCGTGCAGTTCATGATAAGGGTTGTCCTCTTTAAAGGCGTAGCGCGAATAGAGACGCCTGGCCTTTTCGAAAGCTTCGATGGCTCCGGCGACTTCGCCGGCGTCCCTGCGGAGGGCGCCGAGATGTTGCCATGCAAGGAACGGATTGCCAGGGGCCTTAGTGGCGGCGGCGAAAGCGCGTTCGGCGGCCTTCGCGTCGCCGTCCGCGTGGCGTGCAATCATGCCCCTGACGGTCAGCGCGGTCAGATTCGCCGGATCGGACCGCAGGGCGGCCTCGGCGGCCGACCGCGCCGCATCGAGGCGCCTGATCCTGAAACGGGCCACGGCCAGTTCCGCCAGCGTTGCAGCATCATCCGGGCGCCCGGCGGCCGCCTTCTCAAGTTCAGCGACGTCCTTCGGGGTGTACGACGGCCATAGCGGGATCGTGGCCGTCTTCGTCCGCTTCAGCCATTCCAGAAAGCCGGCGTCAAGTTCCTCCGGCGTCTTCCCGGTGGCCCCGCGCAGTATTTCCGGGTCCTCCTTCCCCTCGCGGTAGCCGTCGAGTATCTTCGTCAGGCACCCCCAGCCGAACGTCGCGTCGAGGTACTCCATGAAGAGCTGGACCTGAAGGTAGGTCAGCTGTATGCGGCCGGGGAAATCCTGGCGCTGGAAGCCTTCCTCCAGGCGCGAGACCGGCAGGATGAGCCCGCGGCGGACGGCGTCCAGCAGCAGGACATCCCACTGGGGCTGGCCGTCGCCTTCCAGATACGTGCTGAACCCCTCGGTAGCCCACCGCGAGATGCGGTAGTCGGTCGCCTGCAGCGTCAGGACGTGAGTAAACTCGTGCTCGATCACCCTGGCCCAATTGAACGGCTGATGCAGTCTGTCGGCGGCAGCCTTGGGCGAGACCGCCGTCACTGCCTCGCCGAAGCAGCATCCCAGGGCTCCGAGGCCCGGCAGGCCGACGGTGCGCGCGCTGAAATCGTCAGGCGTGGGGAAGTACTCGATGAACACCGGCCGCTTCGGCTCGAAGCCGAGCCTGCGCGTCAGCCTGTCCCATGCGCGCCTCTGTATCTCGACCGCGTAGGGACCTATTATGGCCGCCTCCTTCTCATGCGCCTTCGTCGCGAAGAGAGCGCCATCGCCGATCGAGACGAACTGCGGAGGCACCTTCGATGCCGGATCGCCCAGTATCTTGTCCAGGACCCTGAGCGTGTTGTAGGCCCAGATATTGAATCCGTTCATCCTGTAAGATCTGGCCAGGTATCTCCGACCCTCTTCCTCTTCGCCAAGCCGCGCCAGGCTCATGCCCAGGCAGTAATGTCCGCGCCAGTAGTCCGGATCGAGCGCGACGGCCTTGCGGAAGTACTCGAGGGCATGGCGGAAGCGGCGCCGGCGCTCCAGCGAATCGCCGACCGCGCAATACAGTTCCGCGTACCGCGGGTTGATCTCCAGCGCCCTCCGGCAGGCTGCCTCGTATCCGGCACCGTCCCCGCGGGCGAGCGCAAGTGCGGCCATGAGCGACAGGGCCCGGAGGTGGTTGGGATTGACCAGAAGCGCCCTTTCGATGCACGAGGCGGCCTCGGCGTACCGGCGCTCGTCAAGGTAAATGGCGGCGAGGGCCGCGTGGGAGTCGGTGTGGTTCGGGTTCGTCTCAAGCGCCTTGGATACGAACGACTGGACCCTGTCGCGGTCGCCCTGCCCGGCTTCCGATACCGTCAGCGCCATCCCCAGAAGCGCGTCTGGATGGGCGGGGTTGACATCGAGGATCGTCTTGAAGTGCTCCGCCGCCTTGCGGAAATCGTACTTTTCGAGGGCCAGAAGCCCCGCGCGGAGGAGCGGTTCGTCCAGAAACTTACCGCGCTTCTTCAGGACCGATATGGACTGCGCATAGCAGACCTCGTAGGCATCCTTCGCGTTCTCCTCCTGGAACGCCATGCCGACGTACATCGGCAGGAGCGGGTCGGCGATGTCGTCGGACGTCAACGCCTCGAAGTTATCCTCCCAGTACCTGAAGAAGAAATCTGTCAGCTCCTTCGAGAGCTTCCGATCACCCACCGTGTCCGCGATAAGCTTCCGGAAGGCTCTGGCCCTATGGCATTTCCCGTCGGCGGCGATGGCGGCATCGAGCGCCGCGGCCGCATCTGCGTAGCGGCCGACATCGGCGAGCAGCTCGCCCTTCAGGGTCAGGGCGGCGGCATTCCGGGGCGAGGCAGCCAGCAGTTCCTCCACCTCGCGCAGTGCCTCGGCATACTTCCCGACCGCCCTCCTGGCCCTTGCCAGGCCCAGAACTGCGGCCGCTCTTCCGGCCGCGGGATTCGCGCTTTCGCCCGTCGCCCCCTCCGGTCTGGCGACTTCATCTCCGGCGACACTTTTCCCCCCCACCACATCTGTAGTCCCGGCAGAGCTTTTGCCGGCGGGGCGCTCCGTTTCGGAGACCTCTCCGGTCGGTGCGTCGCCAGCCGCCGCGACTCTTCCGCCCGTCGTCCATCCCCTCAGCACCCTTTCGTACAGGGCGATCGCCTCCGCGTATCGCCCCCGTTCGCAGAGGCCGGCCGCTTCCCTGATCTGGCGCGCCGCTCCAGCATCCTCGCCGGCGCGGATGGGCAGAGCCGGAATAACATGGCCCAGCGCCAGGACTGAAACGAAAGCCGGGGCGACCGCCAGTTTTGCGGGCGCGACAGACCGGCCAGATGCGCGCCGCCAGTCGCTCCGGAAGCCGCCGCCGGCCGGACCGGGCGCCGCTCCCACCCCCTTCCAGACGATCGCCGGGGCCGACGGATCGCGGACCGGACGCGACGTACATTCCTCACCGCCGGGAACTTTCGCGACCATCGGAACACCTCCGATCCATCCTGCGGCGTGTCCGTCCGCCATGCGGCCGCCGGGCTTAACCGGGCAAACGCGGCGACCATCCAAGGTGCAACGCGCGCCCTCCGCCCAAGGGGCTGCCCCAGGATTTTAGACGCTGGCGGCTGAGTTTGTCTTCCACGTTTCCGGCTACCCGGGAGGTCGGGGAGTATGACCGCAAATACAAAGCCCTGGAGCGAACCGCGAGGGATGCGCCTTTGCGCATTCCTATCCGCGCCCTTCGGACCGGCTGCGTAACCGAAGTGCCTGCCAAGAAACCTGCCGGGGGAAGTCGGGATCGCGGAGCCTCAGCTTCATGCCGGCGGATTCCCGGGCAGGCTCCAGAAGTCTATCCGAAAACCTCCGACGCGCAGCTTATACGCTCAGCGAGTCCCCTGCCCGGCGGGGAGTTTCTGGACAGACACTAAGGGCCTGCTCAAAAAAACCTTGCGGCGCTCCAGGGTTTTCGCAGCGCTCCCACCCGATCAGTCCGGAGATTCCAGAACAGGCTCTTACGGGAGGCGGAACTCGTGGAGATCCGACGCCCTGTAGGGACGGCCGGGAACGGCCCACGGAATGCCGACCTCTGACAGGAGCTTCCGCTCCCTGAAGGCCCGCCCCAGCCAGTCCTCGATGCCGCGTATGCGCGTCCAGACCTCGCCCTTCGCGTCCGTCTCCTCGTAGACCTGATCCGGCGGAACGGCGTGGAATCCGCCAGAGGACAGGTATGCGCAATTGGCCGTTATAGTATGCGCGATGGCCATCTCCAGCGGGCAGTTTATGTGTCTCTCTCGCCCTGAGAAGACCGCCGCCGCGTTCCTGAACATCTCCAGGACGTCGTTGCCGGATTCCTTCAGCGTTTCGGTCTCCCCATTCGCGTACCGTACCTCGGCCCCGGACGCCGGATTGCAGACGACAGTCCCCTTCTCGCCGGTTATCTCGATCCGCACAGGCTTGTTGGACGTCCAGCAGTGCGTCCCCGCGAAGTAGATCGAGACGCCATCGGCGGCTCTGGCCCTGAGCGTGGTCAGATCCTCGGTCTCTATGGCGCGCGCGTGGCAGCACTCCGCCGTTACCTCCTCCACCCTGGCTGCGGAGTACATGTCCGGACCGGCCAGATAGAGGAGGTCCATAAGGTAATGGGCGAGGGCATTCATCATCGGGCCGTCCAGAGCCCAGCGCCCGTCGGCCATGATCTTCCCGGCCCACCTGTTCCTGGCGTAGTAGTTGCGGTGTCTGGCCCACGGGCCAAAAGCGGCCAGTTCCGTTATCTTTCCGAGACGCCCGTCGAGGATCAGTTTCTTCAGGTCCTTCATGAGAGGTCCGGATTGCGACTGGAACCCCACCGCCACCTGCCTGCCGCTCCTGTCCCGCGCCTCAATCATTGCCCTGACGTCCTGTACCACCGCCGCGGGCGGTTTCTCCACTACGACATGCAGGCCGGCCCGGAGCGCCGCGACGGTCTGCGGCATGTGGTCCTGAATGCCGGTAGGCAGGCCGACGGCGTCGAGCTCCTTACCCGCTTCATCCAGCATGGCTTCAAGCGACGGGTATATGCGTACGCCTCTGACCCTGAGAGCCTCGACCTCTTTCGGGTACTTCGACGGCGTCCTGACTACCGCCGCAGCCATGCGCGCGATACCTTCCTTCTCCATCGCCTCCAGGCTCCGCACATAGGCGCCAGCGTAGCCGCCTATGCCGGCGACTCCGAACCTCAACACGTTCACGCCCCCCATCTGGCGATCGCCGGATGTTCCTCTATCCGGCTGGATCGCGAAACCGGCCGACGAATTTCCCGGAACGGATCAAGGGCCTGTCCAGAAACTCCACGCCCGGAAGTCGGGAAAGCTCATCCGTAAACTCCGTGCAGGCTGGTTCCGGATAGACTCTAAATCGCGCCCCCCATCCGGATATGCACCGCCGGTCCGGCTTATCCGCGCTCACCCAGCCGCTCGCCGTCCGGTACGAGCCTGCGCAGCGCGGAGCGCAAAAAGCCTATGACCTCGGAAGGTTCGTCCATGGCCGCCGCCGCCTCGGCCACCTCTCTGCAATCCGAAGCCCTGACCGAGCGTACTATCCTCTTGATCTCGTCTATCACTGCCGGCGCCACGCTGAACTCGGTCAACCCCATCCCGATCAGCGGGACCGTGAAGAGTATATCGCCGGCCATCTCGCCGCACATCGCTATTGGCTTCCCCTTGCGTCGAGCGCCGTCTATCGCCATTCTGATCAGTTTCAGAACGGACGGGTGGGCCGGGGTGTACAACCCCGCGAGCGCTTCGTCGGTCCTGTCTACTGCCAGCGTATACTGTATGAGGTCGTTGGTCCCTATCGAGAAGAAATCCGACAGTTTGGCGAGCGACTCGATGTGTACCGCAGATGCAGGGACCTCTATCATTGTCCCCATCTCCAGGTTGCGGTCAAACGGCAACCCCTCGCGCTCGAGATCCGCCATGATTTCGGACATGACGCTTCGTGCCCACCGCAGTTCGTCAATGGTGCTGACCATTGGCAGCATGACCCTGACGCGCCCGATCGCCGATGCGCGCGCGATGGCTCTGAGCTGCGTGCGGAACGGTTCCGGATACTTCATTGAAAGCCTGATCGAACGCAGGCCGAGGCTCGGGTTCCGCTCGTGCCTGTCATGAGCCGGCAGCAGCTTGTCGGCACCGAGGTCGAAGGTCCGGATTACGAGCGGCCTGCCGCCGAGCTTTGCCAGGGACCTGCGATAGGCCTCGAAATGGTCCCATTCCGAAGGAAGGATACCGGATCGCAGGTACAGAAATTCCGTCCGGAACAGGCCGATTCCCTCGGCGCCATACTCGATCGCCGCCGGAACTTCTTCGGGAAACTCGATGTTCGCCATCACCCGAACGTGAACGCCGTCCCTGGTGACGGCCGGCATATTCCGTTCGCGGCCGAGCAGCCTGACGAAATCTGTCCGCTCCGCCTCGAGCTTCCTGTAGCGCGCCAGCGCCTTTTCGTCGGGGCGGACCACGACGATGCCGCGCGTCCCGTCCACTATTATCGTGTCGCCGCCGCAGACGTCGGTGGATATGGTGCCCAGCCCGACTACGGCCGGGATGCGGTAGGCGCGCGCCAGGATCGCCGTGTGGCTGGTCTTGCCGCCCACGTCGAGCGCGAAGGCACGGACCTTGCCGTGATCCATGCTCGCCGTCTGCGCCGGTCCCAGGTCGTGCGCAACCACCGCCACGGGACGATCCAGATGGCTCAGAGTCTCGCGCTTCGCCCCCAGAAGCGCTCTCAGCAGCCTCCGCTCGATGTCCATGATGTCGGAGGCGCGCTGGCTGAGGAGCGTATGCGGGATGCTCTTGAGTATCCTCGCGCGCCCCCTCAATACGCGGCTCGTAGCGAACTCGGCCGAGTTTCGGTCCTGACGGATGTGAGAGATTATCTCCCCCGAAAGCTTGGGGTCATCGAGGATGGAGATTGCGAAGACGAGGATGCCGGCCGCACCCTCGCCTATCTCGTTGCGGACGCGGTCGGCCAGCGCCGCCATCTCCTCGCGTACGGAGGCCAGCGCCTTTTCGAAACGCGCCACCTCCCCATCCACCAGCTCGCTAAGAACGAACCGCTCGGGGATGCGCGCCTCTTCGCCTTCCAGCACAAACGCCTCCCCGATGAACAGACCCGGGGAGACGGGGATGCCCTTCAGTATTTCCATGAGGGCCGGAGTATAAATGCCGCCGCGGCGTTTTTCAAAGCCCCCGCCGCATTTTCACGCGCATTCTTTGCTTCCATGAATGCCAGGATCCGCTAGTATAAGTCCGTCCGCTGCCCGGAGGGCGTTTTACAGCTTCTCATCGCCGGCAGAAAGAGCGAACCTCTTCGCTGGCGGAGAACGCACGCCGGCAACGGGGGGGCGGAAGCGCGACGGCCGGAATCCCCCCGTGCGCGACGCGGACCGGGGGGAATGCCGCGGACTCTGGAACATAAGCTGGCGTGGGAGGCCGGGGGATAAAGGGCCTGTCCGGAAACATCTGGGCGATAAGGGCGGCCCCGGAGGCACGCCCCGGGGCGCCAACGGGAATCAGGACAGGCACAAAGAAATAAAGGGGCGAAGGAGAGTGAAAGGAGCGAGCGATGGCCGGAAGAATCGTCACCGTTGACGGCAATGCCGCAGTTACGCACGTGGCGCACGCGCTGAGCGAGGTCATAGCGATATACCCCATAACGCCGTCTTCGCCGATGGGCGAGGAGGCGGATGAAAAAACCGCCCGCGGCGAAAAGAACATCTGGGGCACGGTGCCTTCGGTCACGGAGATGCAATCCGAAGCCGGGGCGGCCGCGGCCGTCCACGGCGCTCTGCAGACAGGAGCCCTGTGCACCACGTTCACGGCCTCGCAGGGTCTGATGCTGATGATCCCGACCATGTACAAGATAGCCGGCGAGCTGACGCCGACCGTATTCCACGTCTCCGCCCGCGCGCTGGCCGTCCATGCCCTCTCGATATTCGGAGATCATTCCGACGTCATGGCTGTTCGTTCGACCGGCTGGGCGCTCCTGGCCTCCGGCAGCGTCCAGGAGGCGATGGACATGGCGATGATTGCGCACGCCGCCACGCTGGAGGCGCGGGTGCCGTTTCTCCATTTCTTCGATGGGTTCCGCACCTCGCATGAGGTGAGTAAAATAGAGGAGCTGTCTTTCGATGATATGCGCGCGATGATAGACGAGGAGCTTGTCTTGGCGCACCGCGCGCGAGCCATGACGCCGGACAGACCCGTCCTCAGGGGGACCTCTCAGAATCCGGACGTCTACTTCACAGGCCGCGAGACGGTGAACAGGTTCTACCTGGCCTGTCCGGGAATCGTACAGAAGACCATGGACAGATTCGCGAAGATTACGGGGCGCCGGTACCGGCTGTTCGACTACGTCGGCGCGCCCGATGCCGAACGCGTGATAGTAATAATGGGTTCGGGCGCCGAGGTGACCCATGAAACGGTCGAGTACCTGAACGCCAGAGGAGAGAAGGTCGGCGTCGTCAAGATAAGGCTGTTCCGGCCGTGGGACAACAGGGCCTTCATCGCCGCGCTGCCGCCGACCGTCCGCCGCATCGCGTGCCTGGACAGGACGAAGGAGGCCGGCGCCATCGGCGAGCCGATCTATGAGGACGTGCGGACGGCGGTTGGCGAAGCGATGGGCGAAGGTTACGCGCCATTCAAGGAATACCCGAAGATTGTCGGCGGACGTTACGGACTCGGCTCCGCCGAATTTACCCCGGCGATGGTCAGGGGCGTGTTTGATCTGCTCAAGGCCGACAAGCCGAAAAACCATTTCACCGTGGGGATAAATGACGACGTGACGCATACGAGCATCGAGTACGACCCCTCGTTCTCGACTGAGCCGGACGATGTGTTTCGTGGAATGTTCTACGGGTTGGGATCAGACGGGACCGTCAGCGCCAACAAGAACTCGATCAAGATAATCGGCGAGGAAACCGGCAACTTCGCCCAGGGCTACTTCGTCTACGACTCGAAGAAGGCCGGCGCCGTAACCTGCAGCCACCTCCGCTTCGGACCGAGACAGATACGATCCAGCTACCTTATCGGGAAGGCGAACTTCATCGCATGCCACCAGTTCTTCATGCTGGAGAAGTACGACATCCTGGCAAACGCGGCCGATGGCGCCACGTTCCTCCTCAACAGCCCTTACGGTCCGGACGAGGTGTGGGACCATCTGCCGATGGAGGTTCAGAAAGATATCATAGAAAAGAAACTGAATTTCTGGGTGATTGACGCCTACGGCGTGGCGCAGAAGACAGGGATGGGGGTCATAATCAATACCATAATGCAGGTGTGCTTCTTCGCAATATCGGGGGTGCTGCCAAGGGATGAGGCGATAGCAAAGATAAAGGATGCGATCGAGAAGACTTACGGCAGGAAGGGGCGAGATGTCGTCGAGAAGAACTGGAAGGCGGTGGATGAGACTCTGGCGCATCTGCACCAGGTTAAAGTGCCCGGGAAGGTAACATCCACGCGGAGGCGGCCTTCGGTAGTGCCGCCCGAGGCGCCGGAGTTCGTCCGGAACGTGACGGCGGCGATAATAAGGGGCGAGGGCGCGAATCTGCCGGTCTCCGCGTTCCCATGCGACGGCACGTTCCCGACGGCCACGAGCAAGTGGGAGAAGCGGAACATAGCGCTTGAAATCCCCGTCTGGGATCCGGACATCTGCATCCAGTGCGGCAGGTGCTCGCTGGTATGCCCGCACGCGGCCATACGGATCAAGTTTTACAAGGCCGAGCATCTCGAGGGCGCTCCGCCCACGTTCAAATCGGCCGACGCCCGAGGCAAGCAGTTCAAGGGCCTCAAGTTCACGGTCCAGAACGCCCCGGAGGACTGCACCGGATGCGGCATATGCGTCCAGTCCTGTCCGGTGACTAAGAAGGATGAAAAGGGCCAGCCGACCGGAGAGAGGGCGATAAACCTCAGACCCCAGATGCCTCTGCGCGATCAGGAGCGGGAGAACTACGCCTTCTTCCTGAAACTTCCGCAGGCGGACCTCAGCCTGTTCCCGATCCATACGGTGCGCGGGTCCCAGGTCAGGACGCCGCTGTTCGAATACTCAGGCGCATGCGCCGGCTGCGGCGAAACGCCGTACGTCAAGCTGTTGACGCAGCTGTTCGGCGACAGGGCCATCATCGCCAACGCTACCGGATGCTCCTCCATATACGGCGGCAACCTGCCGACCACGCCCTATTGCGTGGACGAACACGGGCGCGGTCCCACGTGGAACAACTCGCTCTTCGAGGACGCCGCCGAGTTCGGCTTCGGGATGCGCCTGACTTGCGACAAGTTCAGAGAATTCGCGATCGAGCTGATGGAAAGGTGCGCGTGCCTGAAAGACAGGGGCGTTCTGATCGAAGAGATAAAGAAAGCGCCGCAGGTAACGCAGGAGGACATAGACAGGCAGCGTGAGCGGGTCGCAGAGCTCAGGAAGATCATCGGCGCCTGCAAGGATCCCGACTGCCGCCGCCTGAACGCGCTGGCCGATTATCTCGTCAAGAAATCGGTATGGATCCTCGGCGGCGATGGATGGGCCTACGACATCGGTTACGGCGGACTCGACCACGTGCTGGCCAGCGGCCGGAACGTCAACGCGCTGGTGCTGGACACCGAGGTCTATTCGAACACCGGCGGCCAGATGTCCAAGTCCACGCCGCGGGGGGCGATAGCTAAATTCGCCGCCGCCGGCAAGCCGCTCCCGAAAAAGGACCTGGCGATGATCGCCATGACGTACGGCAATATCTACGTTGCCCGGGTGGCCTTCGGGGCCAACGACGCGCAAACGGTCAAGGCATTCATCGAGGCCGAATCGTATGACGGCCCATCGTTGATAATCGCTTACGCCCACTGCATCGCGCACGGGATCGGCGTCGGCGCCAGGGTTAAGGACGGCGTGCCGCTCAAGCTCGGCCTGGAAGAGCAGAAAAAAGCTGTCGCCTGCGGTCACTGGATCCTGTGCCGCTTCGATCCGAGGCTGCTCGAACAGGGCAGGAATCCGCTCCAGCTGGACAGCAAGGCACCGGCGATCCCGTTCAAGGACTACGCTTACGATCAGGTCCGCTTCAAGGCTCTCCAGCAGACGGACCCGGAAGCCGCGGCCAGGCTGCTGGATCTTGCGCAGCGGGATGTGGACCTGAGATGGAAGCTCTACGAGAAGCTGGCGGCCCTGGACCTCTGGTCGCCTCAGGCTGCCGCGACGGCCGCCGCCGCGGCCCAGGGCGCACCGGCCGAGTGAGGCAGGATGCCACGGGTATCCGCCCGCGGGAGGATTGCCACGGGCACGGCGGATAAGCTACCCGTCGCGCAATTCGGCCATATCCTCCGCATTCACGCGGCAGGCGACCGCGTCTTTTTCCCGGAAGTGGATTTTGCGGGGGCTTGCCGTCGTCGCGATCCATGTCTCGCCGGTAGCTATGCGGACTGAAAATACGCAGTGATCACCTTGGAAGGCACGGGCGGCCACAACCCCGCTGACCTGAATTGCTTCTCCCTCTGCCGGGGCGGGAGCATCCGGAGGCAGCAACCTGACGCACTCCGGGCGGCAGAAGAGCCTGAGCCTGCCGCCGGTCCGTCCGGCGGCAGGGCCGACGCGCGCGCAGCGTACCGTCCCGAACGGCGTCTCGACCTGCCCGTCGCCTGAAAGCCGGCCTTCGACCATGTTCATATCTCCCAGGAAGGAGGCGGCGAACCGGTTCGGCGGATCATAGTACAGCTCCTCGGGAGCGCCCGTGGCCACGACCCTGCCGCGGTCCAAGACGGCGATGCGGTCGGCAAGCGCCATCGCCTCGCGCTGGTCATGCGTGACGTACAACGTCGTAATTCCGGTCGAGCGGTGTATGTGTCTGATCTCCTCGCGCATCTCCATCCGCAGCCGGGCGTCGAGATTCGAGAGGGGCTCATCCAGCAGAAGAACTTCGGGGCGTATGACGAGGGCGCGGGCCAGCGCTACGCGCTGCTGCTGGCCGCCGGAAAGTTCCCCTGGCTTCCGCCCGCCGAGACCCTCGAGCCCGACCATCCGCAGCGCATCCTTCACGCGCGATTCTCTCTCCGCCTCCGGCACCCCGCGGGATCGAAGGCCGAAGGCCACGTTTTCCGCCGCCGTCAGATGAGGGAACAGTGCGTAGTTCTGGAAAACCATGCCCGTGTTGCGCAGGTGCGGCGGGACATCGTTGACGATCCTGCCGCCTATTGAAACGGAGCCGGATTCGAGGGCCGCGAAGCCGGCCACGGCGCGCAGGAGCGTGCTCTTGCCGCAGCCGGACGGCCCCAGAAGCAGGAACATCTCGCCCTTCCGGACATCCAGAGACACACGATCCAGCGCCGTTACCTCGCCGTAGCGAACCACAATCCCGCTCAGCGTCACGCCGTTCACGCCCGTTTCCCCGCGCGCCATCCCGGCCGCGGAGGCCGCCATTCCGCTCCCTCCCGCCTCATTCATTTCCGGCTTCTCCGTTCGGCTTCCATCCGGACTCCGGCATACTTCGCCTTCGATGCCGCCGTCCACTCCGCCCTCAGCCTCGCGCGCAGGTCGGGAGCCGGCCTGCCCGCGGCCAGGCGCGACAGTTCTCTCTCGTTAACCGGCGGCTTGCCCAGCTCTCCGGCGAGATCGTCGGGAACGCCGGCCGCCGCCACCGCCGTCCAGGCCTCCTGCAACTCGCGGTGGGAGTCCAGTATCGTCGCGCGCAGGAGGTCGTTCAGCAGCCGCCACCTCTTCCCGCTCAGGACCGGATCGTACCTGAGCACCGCCGGATCGGCAGGCCCGAACGGCGGCTTCCCTGAAAGGTTCGTCGGCAGGCCGCGATCATACAGATCCGGCATTACAGGGAACCTTTCCAGGTCGAACCGCTCCGGGCCGCCGGGCGTGCCCCGCTTCTGATACCAGAGCCTTTGCCCTTCCTCGCCCATCACGAACTCGAGGAAGGCGACGGCCGTCTCGTAGTGCGGGGCGCCCTTCAGCACGGCGATGGGATCGGCCGAGTAGACCGACAGGCCCTTCGGTATTACGAAGCCCAGGTGTTCGCCGCCTCTGGTCCGCAGCGGCGGGAGCGCCAGGAAGTCTATGACCATCCCGCACGCGACCTGGCCCATGTTAACGTCGCGCGTTACCGCGGAGCCGCCCTCGTTGAATGCCCGCACGTTGCCGGCGATCCGCGTCAGTATCCCGAATCCCTTCTCGAAACCGTACCCCTGCAGGATTATTTCGAAGCACACGTGTATCGCGCCGCTCGACGTCGGGTCTCCGCAACCGATCCAGGTCCGCAGCCGCGGGTCGGCCAGATCGGCCCAGGTCCGAGGTTCGGGGACACCAAGCCTTGCGAGGACGACCTTGTTATAGAGGATCCCGAAGCCGGACAGGCAAGCCCCGTACCATTTGCCGTCCCTGGCGTCGTATACAGGAATGCCGTTCGTCTCGCTGGCGATCCTGGACAGTATCTCCTCCGGTAGGTCCACCGGCTCCAGGTATCCGGCCGAGGCGAGTTCCATATGGGTATCAGCGCCGCCGCCGAAAAACACGTCCACGCCGCTCGTCCTGCCCCTGCTCGCCGCGAACTGCGATTCGATGTACCTTTTCATGTCGCCAGTGCCGCCTCCCACGTCAAGCCACTCTACCCGCACGCGGCGGCCGGTTTTTTCGCAGTATCTGCGTTCGAAGGCGCGGCCGAATTCCTCCTTTATCCCGTCCCAGTGTGGAGAAAGGATCACGAGCGCGACGTCTCCCGCCCGACGGTCAGGTCTCATGAGAAACGGCACGATCGCCAGGATCGCCAGGAAGACCGCGAAAAGAACAGGCAGGACTTTTCTCATCGGCAGGGCATTTCCGTCCGGAGGTCCCCGGATCGCCCGGGGCGGAGACCTCCGGTCGAACGGGACTCACCGTATCGCCGCAGCCGCATCTGCCACCAGGCACCGTTCGGCCGCGGCCTCAACCCCGCTTGCGACATCCCGCACGCGCATGTCGTACACACCCGGCGCGATGCCTGGCGGAAGCTTTGCGACGAACTCCGCTGTCCCCTCCGTCGCCTTTACGTTCGTCACGCACCCGGGCAGCTCCCTCCCGCCGCGGTCCGTTATCGAGACCCGCAGCACGTGGAGTCCTGGACGCTCGCCGCCCGCGGTCACTACGCTCGCGATCACTTCCCTTGCTCCGACGCCGCCTCCCGGCACAGGCCGCGTCCTTACGGCCAGGCGCGAAACGCGGTAGGGCAGGGCCGCGACGAACGCTACATCGCCCGGTGCCGTCTTTATATCGGCCGACGCACCGGCCCCGAGCTCCTTCCCGGCGCGCACATCGTACCACCACCGCTCCGGCGCGGCCACCAGCTTCAGGACCCTCCCGCCTCCAGACCACGCCGGATCAGGCCCGCTGTTCCCATCCGCATTGGAGGCGGTGCCGTTTCCGGTGGCCGCCGCCCGCACGGAGATCGGCCTGGTATCGGCCAGCGCGACGTAAAAAGCCTCCCCGCTCCGGAACAGGGCCATCTCGACATCGCGGGCCGCGCGACTCCCGCCCTCCAGCACGCGCGGGAACGGCACCGCCCCGCCCTCTCTCAGCACGGCGGATATGGCCCATCTTATCCCCTCCCCCCCCCGCGGCTCCCCATACAGCCGGCGATAGTTCTCCATGGCAGCACCGTCCTTTAATGCAAAGTCATTTTCCCTCGAAAGCCGCAGCGAGGAATAATCCGATACGAACAGGTTCAGGTAGCGCGCCTTCCCGTGGCGCGTAGCCCTTGAGAGCATCGCCGCCGCCCCGCATCCCGAAGTCCCGCCGATCCTGGCGCCGCGCGCGCGCAGATCCGGTTCGGCTACCCTCAGATCGGAGCTCGACACTCCCTTAGGTCTGTCTCTTATACACATCT
>JAOACM010000265.1 GCA_026417845.1 Planctomycetota bacterium
AGATGTGTATAAGAGACAGGTGTACGCTGCCAGGAAGCACTGCCACGCCAGCGATCCGTCCTTGGGATCGAGCGCCACCAGGTAAAGCTCGTTCTCGATCTCTGCCGGGACCAGCAGTCTTTCGCCGCACGGCACAGGAAGCCCCACGAAACGGACGGATCGCAGCCTGTCGTTCCCGTCGGCCGTCCGCCCGCGCCGCCACTTGAACTTGCCGGTGCGCGCGTCCCACGCCGCCAGCGAGTTTCCTCTTATGGTCGAGCGGGGATCGGCGGCCTGACCCGCCACGAAAACCACACCCGTCCTCCCCGCCGCCATGTTCGCGTCCCCGTGGCGCTCTATGGCGTAGATGTTCCCGAATGCGATGGAAGTACCCATGGATATCCGGTCGGCAAAGGCGGTTTTCTCCTCGGGAGCTGCGGGCCTCTTTGACTCGGGTCCGGAGGTGCCGCCCGCGCCGAACACTACATGAGAATACACGCCCGTTCCTGCCGACCCGCCCCGCGCCGATTCCTCCGCCTTCCAGACCAGCTGTCCGGTAGCTGCATCAAGGCACTCGACTGCCCCATGCGTCTTCAGGAATACCCGGCCGGGAAGCCGGACGGGTTCGCGGGATGGGATCCACCCGTTACGCGCCCAGCGTCCCATTATCATCGCTTTAGTGAGCGGCGGCCCCTGGGAGCCTGATACGTACACGTTTACGTTCTCTGCGGAAGAAGAGGACGGGGCGGGAGGTCTCAACCCGAAGGAATGATCCCAGAGTAATACCCAGCCGCCTCTCCGGATTTCGCCGGGGATCTCGGGTCCTGCGGCCGACCTGCCGGGACTTCCGAACGGCATGGGCCAGCCGTCTCCCCCCGCGGCCTGCCGCGGTTTCCCGGCCCTTTCGATCTCCTGCCTTATGGCGGCCACGGTCGCGGCATCGAGCACCGGGGCGCGTCCGGTTCTCCGGACGTCGGCCGCGGTCCCGCCTGTTCCCGCGGAGGTGCCTCCGGCCAGGGCGCGATCAAGATGCCCGGCGGCCGCCAGCCCATCCCCCTCCATGGCCAGGCACAGCGCCATCTTCGCGTGCAATATGCGCGCGGGAACATCCGGGGTCGGATGTTCCTTCAATATCTTATCGAGCAGCCTCCTGGCGGAACCAAATTCTCCGCGATCCATCAGAAGGCTCGCCAGAACATCCGCCGCATCGTCTCCGTGGGAGGACATGAACAACCTCTCGACGACCGACAGCAGGCTCCCGATATCGCGCTTCTCCCATGCCTCCGCCATCAACACCTTGGCCTCCGGGTCGGCCGTCAGCCTGTAAAACTCCAGCCCGGCCGGCGGCATCTTTGCCAGTATCTTCTCGGCCTCCCTCCGCGCCGGCCAGTACACGCGCCCGTCGTCGGTGTTCAGGGCGGAACCAGGCGCGTCGAGGACCTTCTGGAGGAACCTGCATGCCTGGTCGTACTTCGCCGACTCGACGGCCTCCCGCGCCCGCTTCAGTAACGTGTTTATTTCGTGATCGGTCTCGAGACTGGCGCCGCGGAGAAACTCGCGCTCGATCTCTTCGTCGTCCTTCTTCGGATCGGGCTTTTTCGGCGCCGTTTGCCCTTCAGGCTGTCCGTTGCCGACGGGCGGTTTGTCGGGCTGAGCTTCGCCGCCGATCGTCCGGAGCGAAGCGGATACCGCGATCACAAGAAGGATCGCCGTAAACGCATCCAGCTGCGCAAGGCGCGATGGCGGAACGACGGACCGGGATCGGAAGCCGGCTGGGGCATCCGGGATGCAGGGTGGCTCGACCCGGCCTATACAGGACCCGAAATCCGAAATTCCACAGATGCACATGTCAGCACCTGCCATGGGGAGTCTCCGCAGATATCACGTAACAGCCCGTCCGAAAACATCCAAACATGTCGGGGGGACGCCGGGAAGGTCTTGGTTGATGCAGGAGTTTTTTTGATGGCTCTAGTCGGGTGCCAGGCCCGAACCCTGCAAAAGCCGGACTGGGCACCTCGACAAAAAAGTCGCCAACCCCTTCCTTGGCAACCGGTTAGAGCCTGTCCCAAAACTTCTGCGTCGCTCGCCATAGCCTCCGGCCCAATCCATCTGGATGCCTCCGGATAGGCTCTTATCGCGAGATGTCCAGACGCCTAGACACCTCGTGCGACCCCTCCAGTACTTAACGATGATATTTAACGCTCCTGCTGCAAAAAAAGCACTCCGAAAAACATTTTTCACATGGCGCACCGACAACCGCTTCCGTCACTTGCCAAGCAAAATTTCCAACCTAAGAACCTTCCAGACACTTCCCCGCCGGATGGCAAAGAACGTTGAGCGTATAATGTGAACCCGGAGGTTTTTAGATTTAGGCTGGCTTTGTTGCATGTAAGCCGTAAGACGTGGGCAGACAATGAGTTGGGGCAGATCGCCCCGATAGAGGCATTTGCGCGCAAAGTATTGTCCTACATAGATTTGCGACTTTAAATTATGCAACAAAGCCGGGACGCCCGGCCGGAGACCAGCCACAGGCTGGAAACTTTACCTCGAGACTTTGAATTCGGCTGCCTTCCCGGAGGCGACGTCGCGGAGCCGTAGCGTCCAGGGACCTTCGCCCCTGACAAACGACATATCTATTGCGCCTTTGTAGGCGCCGCCCTTCAGCGGGATGTTCACTACGCTTTCCGGCACGGTCTCCCCCTTCGCGTCGAGCAGCTCGGCGTGGACCACATGGTCGAGCGCCGGGGCTGGAGTCTCGACCGCCACCTCGATCGGAAGCCTGCCGTCCGTTATCTTTCCGGCCCCGATGTCAGCGCGGATCCCTTTCACTTCGTAGGGCAGCGCGGCCAGGATGACCGGCCTGTCTTTTTCGGTTTTGATCTGTACGCGGTCGGTCATCCCTAAGGATTTGCCGGTACGCAGTTCGGTCACGAACCCTTTGACCGGAAGCTGTATATCGAGTTCGATGCCTTGAGCGGCAGCCACGCCCGCGCCGGCATCCGACAGGTCCTCCCACTCTATCCGCACGCTGCCGTTGACGTGGAAGGCGAAGAAGGCGGCCGTGCCGAGCGAGAACCTGAAGGTCTCCCAGCCCAGCGGATGGCCGGACCCGCCCTTTGCGCGCACTCTGGCGGCCGGTCCGACCCCGGCCTTGCCCAGCAGGGCTGCCATCAGTTCGCGTACCGGCATCGTGGCGGCCTCGGCATCCTGCGCCGCGCGCTGCTTCAGGTAATTGGGGATGTCGAAGTTCAGCGTGTAGACGAAGCCCCTGCCGCGCGGCTGCTCGAGTATGGCCGGGCCCGTGGGAGTGGAGGCCATCGCCTTCGCGGTCCCGGCCTGGAGGCCGGGCTCCTGAAAGCCTTGGACCGTGAATTTCCCGCCCGCCTTCAGGCCGCCGAAGTCGGACAGCATCGTAACCTCGATGTGCCTCCCGAACCCGCCCTTGTAGCCGTTGGATTCTTCCTCCTTCGTTTCCTCCTCGAAGGCGAACGGGGCGCGTTTGACTCCGAGCAGCGCGTCCATCGGGCCGGGATCGGCCGGCCAGACGCGGCAGTTTTCGCTCATGCGACCGGCCATCAGGTCGGTCACCAGCACCCCGCCGGCCTCGACGAACGCCGCCAGCGCCTCGATCTCTGCCTTCGACAGCGCCATCCCGCGCGGGACGATGAAGAGCTTGACCCCGCGCCTGAGCAGCTCGCCGCCCGCCACCTGAGAACTCGAATAGTAGTGATACTGTACCCCCAGATCCTCGATCAGCTTGCAGAACCCTTCCCTGCCGGCGGCGGCGTAATTGTGCCTGCCCTCGTAGGAGGAATAACGATTGTACCATGTCTTGCCGTCGCGCTTGACCTCGAACATCCAGTCGGCCCGGAGGGAAGCCTGCGAATGTAGTATCCCGACCGGGTCAACGACGGGATCGGCCCTGCGCAGCAGGCACGGTATACCGCTCCGCGCCTCGCGGAAAATCGCCTTCAGGTTCTCGCCGGCTTTCGTGAGAGTAACGGTCCCGTCTTTGACATCCAGCAGCAGCGTCTTGCCGGTATCGTTTCCCGAATATGGCCAGACCAGGCCGCCGGAGTCGCCGTGGAGGGCGAAGTACCACATCCTGCGGATGCCGTCGTCAACTTTGTTGTAGGGCGTTGCCGCTATGGCGGGATAGCGCTTCGGGAGGAACGAGCGGATCATCTCGCGGGAACCGTTGCAGTCGTAGTGTTCTATCCAGCCTATGACGTTGCACAACTTCCAGAAATCGAAGCCGCCCCAGGCCGAGGGCATCTGCGTCCCCGATATGCCCACTGGCGCTCCGGGGTCTATCGCGCGGATGGCATCGCGGTACCTGGCTATCGCCGAGGAGAACGTATCGTCGTTGTACTCGCGGTGATCGGCCCACGGCGCAAGGTTCGCCCTGGCGATCCGCCTGAACTCGCGTTCCTGTATCTCGTCAGTCATCAGCGGGAAGACCTGTTCCCAGGATCCGAACTTCGTCTCCCACTCGGCGTTCAGCGCCTCCAGCGTCCCGTACTTGGCCTTCAGCCACTTCCGGAACGCTCCTATCGAGACGTCGGAGAAATCGAAGTCGTGCGGACAGGCGGAAGATATCGAGTAGGTAGCCTCGTCGCGCAGGTCGTAGCCGAGGGGCTTTAAGGCCGCGCAGCGCCTGGCCACGGCGGCAGCCTTCCCCTTTTCCGCCTCGTCGTTGGCGGGGTCCTCCAGACTGGGCTGGCGGACGCAATATTCCCGGGACCTGGTTTTCTTGAACCCGTCGCGAAGCTTCGGTCCGGACTTGTTCCTTATGTAAAGGTTATTGGTCAGATTAGTGCAGTAGAACGGGCATTTGACCGCCGCCCATTCCGCCGGATCGGCCTGCGAGTAGTTCATCGTCCCGCGGACGAACATGCTGCGCAACGCCGACACATATGCCGAGGTATCCTTTATCCGGTCGTCCTTGCCCCAGACTATAGGCACGTAGTCGTACCAGGACGGTTCGTAGGGAGATACGACCGCCGGCGGGTTTTCCCAGACGGCCGTACCCAGCCTGTCTGCGGGGACTTCGACCCTCGCCCGCGCCTCGTCGAACCTGGAACCCGGTTCGGGCCAGACCGGGAGCGCCTCTTCGCCCCGCGCCGCCGTGGCGCGGAGGACTGATACCGCAGCAAACAATAAAAGTATCCTGGTGCGCATGACGATTACCTCCCTTAACAATACGGCCCGCGCCCGCCGCGGGCGCAACCGTTCGCCGCCGATGCATCGGCTGTCCGCTGCTCCCGCCGCGCCTCCGTTCCTGCCGCGTTCCGCCCGTCGTTCGCCCGAACGGGCCGCCGTTTACGTACCTGGTTGGATGCCTCCGACGGGGCGGGAACGATATCGGCCCCGCCCCCTGGACCCGCAAAAGCGCCGGCGGCGAGGCGGAGCGGCCGATAAGGCATAATTTGCCGTGCGTTTCCCCAACCGCCCGGATGTCAACGGGACCATCCGCCGCTCGATTGGCCGGACCTCTCCGCCCCATACCTCCGCCCGGGAGCGTCGGCGCAGGAACACTTGCGCGGAGCGGCTCAGTTGTACCGGACGGGCCGGTTTTTCCGCAACGCCCAGACCTGGCTCCGCTGCGGCTCGACGCTCTGATCGCTCCATTTGACGCCCGACAGCACGCGATTATTGTACAGGTCCCACAGGTCGTCCCCCCGGATCTCTTGATCCCCGACTCTGAACACGTAGGGGGGCCGGATGTCCCACGTGGGGGCCTTTACCCGCCGCGACAGCGCCTTTCTCACGCCGTCGTATATCAGTTCGCGGCTCTTGGCCGGCGTCCGCGTCCGCGCCGCGTAGGGTCCGAAGGCCCATTTCGTCTTGACGTGCTCGATCCCGGGGGCCAGCGCCAGCACCTCGTCCACGGCCGCCGCGTCGCCGCTGATGAAGACCACCGGGACGCGCAGGTATGAACACATCGCAAGGAACATCCCGCCCTCGCCCAGCTCATGGCCGTTCAGCACGACCTTCGTGTGGGGCACGACCGCATGCGGGGTGCCTTCCATAGCGTGCATCCCGATGTACATGCCCGCGTCGAAACCACCGTCCAGCATCGGATAGAAACTGGGCAGCCCCTTGTTCCCCTGGATGACCTGGACGTCCGGATGGAGGAGCTCCAGGTATATGTTATTGCAGTTGCCGAACGGGCCGTGCGAGTCCCACACGAGCACCTCCTCGACGCCCGATTCGAAGCACGCGGTCGCGGCCGCGTTGACCTCGTTGCTCAGAAAAGTCCGCAGGCGGTGGCGCTTGGGCGATGTCTCGTCGTAGTCGTCCCACTCGAGAAATCCCGCGATGCCCTCGAAATCGGCCATTATGTATATCTTCCTGTAGATCGGCCTCTTCCGTCCCCGTCCGGATCGGCGCTTCCCCGCCATGGCGGTTCCCTCCCTCAAAAGGCGCGATCAACCCGGCTCC
>JAOACM010000266.1 GCA_026417845.1 Planctomycetota bacterium
GGGCCTCTTCGCTGTACAGATGTGTCATGCTTTGCGTCTCCAGCGATGTGGGAGGGGCGGGCGCTCGCGCGCCCGCCCTCAGCCCTTGCCGGGTTCCGCTCCGCCGTCCCGGCCGCGGCCGGCTCGCCCCCCAATCGCAGGAGGTAGCGCCTGGGGGCGGGAGCTATTGCGGCCTAGGAGCCGACTCGTATAGTGTCTCTATCAAGCCTGATACTCCCGCTTCATCACATTCAAGGTCCAGCCCGTGCACCTTCTGGCGCCCGATCCATCCATACCATTCCGCAGAATCAATAACATAGTCCAGTTCCACGGGAGCTTCATCACACACGTCGTTGAGCGGAGTTCTGCTGCGCCATCTGGCAATCTCTATCTCATCTGCCTTCTCTAGTCCAGGATCATACCAGGTGGTAGCCATAAGACTCCACTCAATAAACCCATCCTGTAGATACCACCGCTTCACATCCACTTTAATCGTACGCGCAAGCGCATACACGTCCGTGTTCGTCCGTACCATCTTGCACCTCCTTTCTTTGGGCCCGGTCGCCCGGGCGTCCCGCCAGGGGAGCCGCCCCCGGCCGTCTGTATCTATGCTGTAATGTACACCGATGGGATGCGCGTGTCAAATGTTTTTCGTTTTTTTTCGCGGTGCGCGGCGGAGTCTCAATCCCCTTTAAGTCGGGGAGCTATTCGAACCGCTGCGGTCATAATTTCTTGCTTTTAAATGTGTTGTGACTCGACCTGGCGTTACCCCCTCGCATGCGCCTGAAAATTTCGCGGTCCTCTGTGCCAACACGATCATAACCCGCCTTTTCTCCAGTCAGTTATGACCCGGCGTTACCCCTATCCTCCGTCCTGACGGGTCATAACTCAAACTATATAAAAGACTTCCTCCCCGGGATGCATGTCTTTGTTCGGTCCCCATGCCATAATCCTGTCCCACCCGCCTGGCCTTCCAGTAAGGTATCCGGAACGGGGGAGGAAGGCGATTCCTCCCCCGCTCCGGTTTTATCCCCGAACCGAATACCCTGCGCTATTCAGTTGTCAAAGAGCGCGCCGCGGGCGCGAAGCTTCAACGCGCCCGGCTTCAGCACGATACCGGGTAGACAAAGGCGTAATGAACGGCCTCCTTCCTCGATTCGTGCACGTTTCTCAGCAGCCTTCCCTTCGGAGGCCCGTCGGACTCGAACGTCGCCCCGGCCGCCATCAGTATCAGCGGTCTCTTGAAGGGGCTTTCGCCGCCCGTCGGCATCCAGAGTCTGCCGTAATGCGACAGCAGTCCGTATCGCGCCGTTCCCTGCCAGCCGTCTTCCGGCGCGCACGGGCACAGCGACATCCAGCGCACGGAGCGCCCATCCTCCGGACGGGCATCCGGCAGGCGGGTCTCCGCCTGTTCGCCGACCGTAAATCTCCCCCAGCCGCTCGATGCGTATCGCAGGTACCCGTCCGCGCCGATGCCGGCCAGGGCGATCAGGATATCACGGATCATATCGTCAGGGCATCTGATGTACATGTCGAGTACGGTTTCCGGCGGGTAGAAGACTCCCTGGCGCTCATGGAGCGTCCCTTCCATGGCGCCGCCGGTCAGCCGGTTGACGGCCGTATGCAGCGATGCGGTCCGGACCGGCATCGCCGCGGCCGTTCCGCCGCCGGGGCGACTGTCCCATGGCATCGGCAGCGGCGGGATCGTATCGCCGGGCGCCCACGATCCCGCGACACGGCCTTCGAGCGCGTCCGCGCGGGATATCCCAGCCTTCCATCTCTTCTTCGACACGAAGGCGATCTTGCGGGCCTTCTTCAGGATGCCGGCCCACTCGATGTCGGCTTCGAGTTTCCCCGGCCGGCGGCCGCATCCGGCCGCGCTGGCGTCGAGCTTCTTCCTGAAAGTCTCCAGCAGCGCCGCTCTCCTTTCAGCGAACCGGCCGGGGTCGTCGAGCGGCACCGGCAGGAAGCCTTCGGGAAACGGATCGGACAGCCTGAACTTGCCTTCTCCGGCCAGCCCGATCAGTTTCTCCACGGCGGCAGCCCCGCCGGTCATCGCCAGCCGCACGCACAGATGACCGAAGAGTATGTCGGCCCTGGGCGGAGAGGCGAAAACGCCCCGCGGATGGATTTTCACGAGCCGGTCCTTCGCCATCTCATTCCCCTCCAGCACGGACCTCTCAGCTCGCGCCGGCGCGGTCCGCGTAACCTTTCGAGACCCAGTTCGACGGCGGACTCCCGAGCGGCTCTATCTTCCGACTCTCGCCGCATTCGTCCGTGCACTTCAGATTCCGGAACTTTACGATGCCGTTGCCGCGGGAGCCGCCGCCGCCGAGGGCGTCGTTCTCGAGCAGCCCCATCCCGTAGCGGACCCACTCGAAATTCTCGCGATCTTTTTCGCCTCCGTTCCCGTTCACGTCGAAGACTCTGTACCGCATGGAGAATGCGAACTGGACCCCAGCCGGAACGCGTTCCATCGGGCGCGGGTTGGCGACGGAGGTTATGCGGTTGATGGAGTTTTCCGTTTTGATTTCAGAATCCCATTCGTCGTCCAGGAACGCCTTCCGCCAGTCGTAAGGCTCATCTCCCCTCGTCCCGCCGTCCTGCTCCGTCGCCAGGAAGGCATCGGCGACCAGGAGGCGCGTGGGCCCCAGGCATGGCCGGCCTTCTCTCCCGGCTTCGCCGGCGGGTACGCCGAAGACAGTCAGCACCGGGGCGGCGTCGTAGGCGCCCTGAAAGCCTCTTACCTCTCCCCTCGGATGCACCCCCGTCGCCCATTCCAGAAGGGATCGCATCTTGCCCTTGAGCGACGAGCCCGGGATGTACGGTTCGCCGTTCAGCGCGGTCCTGAGAATGGGATTATCGTTGCCGCTTATCGCTATTTCCTCGTGACCGGCTCCGATGTGCAGGCCCGTTACGAGCTCGATTATGCCGGAAATATTTCTGTACCCGATCAGCTTCAGCTTCATCACGTTACCGTTCGCCGTCATCTTCGCGTCCTCCTTTTCCCTTGCCGGACGGTCATCCGGCTAGCCTTCGCTACCGCCCTCCCGTCCGCCGCCCGCCCCGCCTTTCGTCTTGTCGAGGTAGATATAATATCCCAGGAAGGCCTCGAAAAACCTGACCGCGGCCTCGAAATCCTTCCCGTCGCCGACGGATACGGCGAGTCTGCTCAGGAACTCCTGGCACCTGTCGGTTATGTTGTCCCTGCCCCTGGCGTACGCTGCCCTGGCGGGGAACATCCTTATCAGCGGCTTTGCATCGTCGAAGCCCTTTTTCCTGACGATCTTCTCTATCCGCCTTATCTCGGAGAAAAAGCGGCGGAGCTGGGTGACGGAGTTCCTTCTTCCTCTCCCGTTGTAAATGTCGCAGGCCCATTTTTCGGCCTCCTGATCGAGCAGATTTCCGGCGATTCTCGTTTTCTCCTTATCTTCGAACAGGCTGAATGGCTGCCATGTTGCCGGCTGAGCCTGCCGGCCCCCTCCGGCGCCATCCCGTCCGCCCGGCGGACGGCCCGGTCCCATTCTTCCCTGCGCCTGATTCCGGTACGTCATGACGGATACCTCCTTTCCTTTCCCGCGCCGCATCCCTCCCGCTTACGCCTCGCGCAGCCTGTGCATGGCGTATTCCACGGCCGCGGCCGCTCTTGCCATCGCCGGCATCGCCGCTCCTCCGGGGTCGCCGGCCGGCGCGGCGCCCGGCGGGGCCGGAATTCCGCCCAGCGCGATCCAGAATGCCCCTTCCTGCGACCTCCGCCAGTAGTCCTCTCCGAACTTTTCCTTCAGTCTCGGGACGACGTTTCTGGCAAGCTGATAGCGGTACTTTGAGACCCACATCAATTCTTCGAACGGCACTCTCCGCCCGGCGGGCGCGGCGGCGAGCCTCGCGGCCATCCTCGATAAGACGAGTACCTGCCTGAGAAAGGACATCGGCAGGGCATGCGCTCCGGCGAACTGGCGGGCGATCCAGTCGCCGAGCCGTTCGACCCCCCATTCCATAGGATCCTGCCGGTCGCAGCTGCCGGAGTATTCATTCCACGGCAGCACGCGGCCGGATATCCAGATCCTGTTTCTGCCTGCATCCTTGGCCTCGTCGAGTCGTTCGTCCGCGGAGGATGCGGCGCGCCTGAGCGGCGTTTTCGGGCCGACGAAGATGACCGCGGCGGACAGCGTGATGTCCGGATTCCCGCAGACGAACCGGGTGAATTCTTCCCGCGCCCTGCCGGCCAGCCCGACGGTCGAATCCCACGGGCCGGCCAGCAGCAGATCGTCTCCGCCGGCGTAGACCGTGTACGTCAGAGGAAAGTCCGAGGTCACGATGCGCATCAGCCTACCGCCGAAGAAGAAGTCGAGCATCCTGCTGAGGGCGGCGTGGCGGGCGGGCGTCAGCCTTCCGCCGAGTCCCCTGGAAAATATCAGGCCGAGACGGTCCACGTCGGCTTTGAGGATGCCGAGCATGTTCCTGCCGCGCATGACGCCGTTTTCGTACGGCCGGATGCCCTCGACGGCTATATCCGCGAACGATCGCACGTTGCCCGGCTCGCGCGCGGAATCGCCTTCTCCTTCGAGCAGTCCGTCGAATCTTCGCTCGAACTCTCCGATCTCGTCCGCATCCCTCCACGCCGGCACATGGCTGGCTATCGGCCTGAACGGCAGCCCGCGGAAGCCGCCCGCGTAACTCTCGACGCGGAGCCATGCCGGCTCCAGCCGTCCCGGCGGATCGTCGAGCAGCCCGATATGCGCCAGGCCGCCGAGAAGCTGGACGGCGTCGGCCATGCCGGCGCTCTTCGAAACGACAAGGCAGTTCGATTTGACGAGCTTTCTGCCTATGTGGTCCACCAGAGCCCGGCGGCCGGGCGCCGGCCCGAAATCCTCGGCTGAAAGCTCCTCGCCCCGCGGCGGTTCGGCCGATGGATAATTCCGGACGAACAGGCGCTCGTTCAACGACCGTAAATCCAGCGGCGAGATCTTCGCCCGTTCCAGCTCGACCGCCAGCTCTTCCTGCTTGCAGGCGTAGTTGCGGAACTGGAAATCGTTCGGCGACATCCTGACCCAGGCGATGTTCAGGCTCAATTCTCCGAGGAAGTCCGCGGCCATTCGCCCGGCGAAGTCCCTGCGGGCCTCAGAGAGCGTCTCCTCCGCCTGTTTTGTGGCCGGGGCGAAGAAGGCGAACTTGCCCCCGGCCTCGAGGAACAGGCATATGTTGGGAAGCTTCAGCCTGTCCAGCAGGAGCGACGCGGCGGCCCGTGTCAGCGCGGAGAGGAGGAAAGACCTTGCGCGCAGTTCGCGGGCCTGTCCTCTGGCAGTCCTGCCGCGGAATATGTACCTCTGTATACCAGACAGATCGCCCCCGACCAGCAGGATGCGCGGTCTGCCGGGATCGCTCTCTACCGCCCGCTCGTCGTCCACATTCCCGGCCGCCTCGTAATACCTGTAAAGGACCTCGGCCAGCGCGCCGACGCAGCGCAGGTGATCGTAGAGCGGCACGTCGGGCGCGGCGTTCGTGGCGCTGGGGATGCACCACGTGTAGCGGGCGAGCAGGCCGTCGAGGATATCGAGCGCCTGGGACGGAGTGTCGGCCAGGGGAACGCCTTTGGCCTCCGCCAGAAAGCTCCCCCAGAGCCTCCTGTAATTGCCGGTCTGGTCGGAGCCGTGGCCCGCCTCGGAGGCCGGCGCCGGCAGACATGAATCGTCCGTAGCGAGCGGCGCCAGCCTGTAACGCATATCGTTCGCAGGCCTGCTGCCGTATCCCGACCCGAAGTCCACCTCCAGAAATATGGGCCGCAGCAGCGTATTTTTATAGCCGGCCGCGAGGTTGTCTTCGTCATCAAACCGCTCCATACCCGATGCCATCATATCTGCCTGCCGGATTATGTATTCTTCGATCGGACATACGGCGGCCTCGGGACCTTTCTTCGTCGGATTGTGATGGCGGGCCGCCGCCGCGGCGAGCGCATCGAGCTTGCCGCGCGGGACGAGGCACTCCGGGATGACGCCGGCCAGGTCTCTCGATATGGCCTGATAGGTCCATAGGACGTGCCTGTGGGTATATCTCCCCCTGCTGTCCGCTGGGCACAGGTTGTGCTCGATGTCCCCTTGGAGGGTAAGCTCGAGGTCCGCCCTCTGCCCCCATTTCCCGATATCGTGAAGCAGTCCTGCGGCGGCAAGCAGCATAGCTCAGCCCTCCCTGTATTCTATCCGCATCGCCCCGAACCCGAACGTCGCGCCCTTGCCGATGTTGACCGCGGCCGCGGCCCTGAGTACCGGCAGCCAGCGCGCGAGGGGGCCCTCGTACTCGATCTGCCCCTCCACGCCGTGAAACGACATGCGCCTGCGCGATCTGGTGCTGTAGCGGCTTATGGACCGCATCCGCAGGTCGCTCCCGACCGTCCTGACCTTTTCCGCTTCGGCCAGAAGAGGTCTTGTATCCATCTCCGGCAA